>SUWL01000078.1 GCA_015061495.1 Lentisphaerota bacterium | reverse complement strand
GTATTGCTTTCATCGGTCCGGATAACCGAGTTTATGCGCCCATTCCAGAGCCTGATCCTCATCTTTGATCAAGCCGTCACTGCCCGGAGTGGTCGGGACACCGGCTTTTTTCATGGTATCCCGGGCGATGGCTTTATCGCCGAGTGCGCGCATGGCTTCGGCGGTCGGACCGATGAAAGCAATACCATGGCGGTGGCAGGCTTCAGCGAAGTAGGCATTTTCCGAGAGGAATCCGTATCCGGGGTGGATGGCATCGACATCGCAAATAGCGGCAACTGTGAGGAGCCGTTCGATAAGCAGGTAACTTTCCGAAGGGGGCGCGGCACCGATGCAGACAGCTTCATCCGCCATTTTGACGGGCAGGCTGTCAGCGTCGGCTTTGGAATAGACCATGACGGTTTTGACACCCAGTTCCCGGCAGGCACGGATGATCCGCACGGCAATTTCGCCACGGTTGGCGATCATAACTTTATTGAACATGCTTGATTCTCCTTTGCACGAATTTGGCAAGGGGGGGTTATTCCAGTACGAACATCGGCTGACCGAATTCGACCGGTTTGCCGTTTTCGATCAGGATCTCTTTGATAACGCCGGATTTTTCGGCTTTGATCTCATTCATTACTTTCATAGCTTCGATGATGCAGACCACGGTATCAGCTGAAACCCGGTCGCCGACCTGCACAAAGGGTTCGGAATCCGGACTGGCGGCTTTGTAAAAGGTACCGACCAGAGGTGAATCGATGGTTTCGGTTTTGGCCGCCGGAGCTGCCGCCGGGGCGGCTGCCGGAGCTGCTGCCGGAGCGGGAATCGCCGGAGCTGCTGCCGGAACGGGATTGGGAACGGCAACAGTCTGGATGACCGGTGCGCGGTCGTCGCCGCGGCGGAAACAAAGATTGCAGTTGTCGGATTGGATCTTGACTTCAGTAAGGTTGAATTCGCCCATCAACTGTACCAGATTGCGGATCTGTTCGAAATCCATAATAAATTTCCTTTATTGTTGTGTTTTGTTATTGTTCCATTTATGGTGATGTACTGCATCCGCCCGTCTTCGTTTCACTACGCTGCGGCAAGCTGATAGGCTCAAGCCGTTATTGTGCAGTTGACAAATCATAATGTTTGCGGTTATCGCAAGCAGCGGATACTGAATGCAAGTTTCACCAAATTTGGGACATTACCTGTTTTTTTTGAACAACCGGAGCAATTTGCCGGCTGTCCGGTTGTTATTATTTTTCGTTTTTGAGTTTGGAAACCATCGCGCGCAGTGCCAGCAAATAAGAATCTTTACCGAATCCGGCGATCACCCCGGTGCATACCGGAGCAATGAATGAGTGATGCCGGAATTCTTCCCGGGATGCGGTATTGCTCAAGTGGACTTCGATCGCCGGCAGGGCAACTGCTGAAATCGCATCACGCAACGCCACTGAAGTATGTGTATAAGCTGCGGCATTGATGATGATGCCGTCAAATTTCTGCTTCCGGGCATCGCCGATGAGAGTGACCAATTCGCCCTCGCTGTTGGACTGACGGTCAACGATCTCCACTCCGAGTTCATCCGCCAGTAATTTGACTTCGCGGATGATGGAATCCAGCGTATTGCAGCCGTAAATACCCGGTTCACGGCTGCCGAGCAACTGAAGATTCGGACCATTGAGAAGCAATATTTTCATTTTTTTCTCTTTCAGTTTACATTTACGCACAACCTGTCTGCCGCACGGTACGCAAATTTGCGGGCATTTCATGAAGTTGTCCGTTATATAAAATAACCTCTCAAAAGGGATTTTTCAAGTCGGAATTGTAAAAAGTATTATCCGGCAGCAAGTTATATAATTACAGATCTTTGCCGCACAGCACTACGGTAGCTACGGCATAGCTGTTTTCGTGGCTGATGGACAGTTTGATATCCGTGACGCCGAGTTTATCGGCAAATTCTTTGGCACTTCCGGAAAAGGTCAATACCGGTCTGCCGGCTTCATCGTTGAGGATCTCGATGTCAGTAAAGGCGCAATTTTCACCGATGCCGCATCCCAGAGCTTTGGCAGCGGCCTCTTTAGCTGCCCAGCGTCCGGCGAAGTAGGGTATATGGCCGCTTTTGGTATCTGCCAGCACCAGTTCATCGACCGTGTAGACCCTTTCCCGGAAGCGGCAATCAAAACGTGAAAGCACTGCCTGCAAACGGGAAATTTCCACGATGTCAGTTCCCAATCCGATGATTCTCATAATTTTATCCCTTTCACTTATAACGGATCTGCGGCCTGCAAGGTGCGTTTCCGGAGTCTATTTTTCATCTAAATATTCAATAAGTTTGAGTGCGGCGGATACTTCTGCATTTTTGCGGCTGTTTCCGGAGCCGACAGCGATGAATTTGTAAACAACAACCTCCACCTCAAAAAATGGCTGATGCTGCGGACCGCCGCTGCGCAAAAGCTGATATTCCGGAGTGCAGTGCCAGCGGCTCTGGGAAAATTCCTGCAAACGCCCTTTGGGATTGAGCGAAGTAAGCAGTTTTTTGGGGTCATTGAGCTGGATTTCAAAACTTTTGTGGACAAAATCCCGTGCCTTGTCCATACCGCACGCCAGATAAACCGCCCCCAGGACCGCTTCAAAAAGATCGCATAAAGTGGAATTGCGCCGGTTCCCGCCGCACTCTTTTTCGCCGTTGCCGATCAGCAGATAAGAACCGAGTTCCAGCTTGCGCGCCATGGATGCCAGAGCGGATTCACAGGCAAGCGCGGAACGGATCTTGGTCAGATCACCTTCCGGGAGATCCGGGTAACGGTGAAAGAGGTATTCGGTATGGATGATTTCCAGAACGGCATCACCGAGAAATTCCAGCCGCTGATTGTCATAGGTAAGCGCATGTTCCACGGCGTAGGTACGGTGGGTCAGAGCTTCCCGGAGCAGTGAGATTTTTTCCTGCGGGATACCGAGTTTCCTGCAAAGGACCGGGATTTTTTCGACACCCATATAGAGGTTTCCTGGGAGAAGTTGTTCCTTTCCGGTGCGGGGTTGATGCCGCACCGGAAAGGAGATTGATCATCAGTAGCGTTTCTGTTTGCTGCGGGCAAGCACGCGCAAACGCAGACCGTTGAGCCGGATGAAGCCGCTGGCATCTTTGTGGTCGTAGACTTCGGCACCCTCAAAGCTGGCGATCTCATCGTCATAGAGGCTGTATTCACTGCGGCGGCCGGTCACATGGCAGGCGCCTTTGAAGAGTTTGACCCGGACTTCACCGGTGACGAACTTCTGACTTTCAGTGATCATGACCTGGATCATCTCCCGTTCCGGAGCGAACCAGAAGCCGTTGTAGATCATATCGGCGTAACGGGGGATCAGGCTGTCGCGCAGGTGCATGACTTCACGGTCGAGCGTGATCTCTTCCAAACCGCGGTGAGCTGCCTGCAAAATGGTTCCGGCAGGAGTTTCATAAACGCCGCGGGACTTCATACCGACGAAACGGTTTTCCACGATATCGACTCTGCCGACAGCATGTTTTTTACCGATGGCATTGAGCGTACGCATGATATTGGCGGGGGAGTATTCCACGCCGTTGACTTTGACGGGGATGCCTTTTTCAAAGGTGATGATGACATCTTCAGCTTCGTCGGCAGCTTTGGAGAGCGGCTCGGTCATCACGGCGATATCTTCGGGAAATTCGTTCCAGGGATCTTCCAGAATGCCGCCCTCAAAACTGATGTGGAGCAGGTTGCGGTCCATGCTGTAGGGTTTTTTGGCGGAAACACTGACCGGAATGTTGTGCTTTTTGGCATATTCGATCATATCCATGCGGCCGGTAAAGTGCCAGTTGGGGTCGCGCCATGCGGCGATGACTTTGATGCTGGGATCAATAGCAGCGGCATTGAGTTCAAAACGCACCTGATCGTTGCCTTTACCGGTGGCGCCGTGGCAGATGGCATCGGCACCTTCAGCTTTGGCGACTTCGACCAGTCTTTTGGCGATCAGCGGCCGGGCGATGGAAGTACCCAGCAGGTAGTTGGCTTCATAGATGGCTTCGCCCTGAAGCATGGGGAAAATGAAATCTTTGGCAAATTCTTCATTCAGATCGTCGATAATGCACTTGCTGGCGCCGGTGGCGATAGCTTTGGCTTCCAGACCGTCGAGTTCCTCCTGCTGACCGACATCGGCGCAGTAGCAGATGACCTCTGCGTTATAAGTTTCTTTGACCCATTTGACGATCACGGAGGTATCCAGACCGCCCGAATAAGCGACTACGACTTTCATTTTTTTTCTCCTGAAAGGTTAATTTCCGGATTTTTTCCCGGAACTGCTTTTATTTTGCCGGTATGGCGTTTATATTAATATAGTACACGAACTGCAAAAATAAAAGTTCGGAACTGCAATATGACGGTTTTTTTTCGCAGAACTCCGGATATTTCTGCAAACTTGCTCCGTCTGAAACGGTAATTGAAGAAAAAATGGACTTTTTTGAACAAATCTGCCAGACTCTGGCGGAAAACGCTGAAAAATATCCCGGCAGATTGAACGCCGATGAAAATGTGCGGCAGTTTTTTTCCGCAGTGGAAAAAACCGTCCCGGTATCTCCCCCGGCGGCAAAACTTCCGCCGGTATCACCGCGCCGGTCCGCAGCGGAATTGAAAAAACTTCCGCCGGCAGAGGCCTTGCAGCTTCTGGCTGCAGGTATGGCAAACTGCTCCGCCTGCCCGCTGGCATGCCACCGGAAACATGTTGTTTTCGGCGAAGGAGATCCGCAGGCAAAACTGATGTTCATCGGCGAAGCTCCGGGATTCGATGAAGATATCCAGGGACGCCCGTTTGTGGGTAAAGCCGGACAGCTGCTCGACCGGATGATCACCGCCATGCAGTTCCGCCGGGATGAGGTCTATATCGCCAATGTCGTCAAGTGCCGCCCGGATAATAACCGCAATCCCATGCCGGATGAAATCGAAAAATGTATCGGTTTCCTGCATCAGCAAATCAATATCATCCGCCCCGAAGTGATCGTGCTGCTGGGCGCTACCGCCACCAAATCCCTGCTCAATTGCACTGACGGAATATCCCGGATGCGCGGCAGATGGAGCTCCTTTGAGAATATTCCGGTCATGCCGACATTTCACCCGGCATTCCTGCTCCGGCAGGAAACCGCCAAAAAAGAGGCGTGGCAGGATCTGCAGCAGGTCATGGCACGATTCGGCAAATTTCATCACCGGTAAGTAATCTGCAAAAAGGGCGCCCGTGCCGGGGGGCGGCGTGAGCGCCCCCTGCAAAAGAAACGCCGGGAATGCAGACAAATGCGGTGTGAGCGCCCCCCTGCTGGAAAAAGTCAGAAATTATTGTTTTCGATGGTGACTTTGCCGCAATCGGTCAGGATGATATGTTCACCGGATGGCTGTGCATTGTAGGTATCGTCGAATTCCCAGGTATTTCCGGAAATGACCAGATCATCGGTAAGCAGAGCGTTGACAAGTCTGCCGTGGTTATCGCGGAAACGGTTGTCAACGATCCGGATATTGCGGTGGTAGTAAGTACCCGGGATATGATCCGGCACGCGCGGGTGGGTGGAAATCACTGCATTGGTTGAAGAACAGTGTCCCTGATAGAAGCAGTTATCGAAAATATTTTTTCTGATAAGCACATCTTTGACTGGTCCGGCTTCGTACCAGAATTCGGCATCACCGGGGATGTATACGGCGGCACCGGGGGTGTGGAAAAAGTTGTCTTCGACCACGACATGTCCGCCGGTGGAAATCAGTACGCCGCGGGGTTTGTTATTGGTGAAAACGCAATTCCGGATCTCCACATCGGGCTGGCGGTCGCAGTTAAGCACTGATGCGCCGCGCTGGGAAGCGGGATCGAGTGGTTCTTCGGTGATGATGACACTGTTTTGCTTGCCGTTATAGATTTTTTTGATGGTGAATATTTTTCCGGAAATAAGGAGATGTTCGCCATCTTCGGCGAAGTCCACTCCGAGCTGCTGGTTGTGTTCGGTTTTGAGGTACCAGTCGATCTGTTCGCCGACCTTATTGTAAAAGAGGTTGCGGTAGACACCGTGGATATTTACTGCATCGTCCCACTGGCGTTCAAAGCGGCAGTTTTTAATGGTGATCCTGCCGCCGCAGTTGGCGAAGTGAGTGGCATCATCGGAAACCGAGATCCACCGTTTGCTGCCGGGGCGCAAGCCGACATTCACGCGCAAAAGGTCGATATCGAAACTGTTCTGGGCGATAACTCCCATACCGGAAGCGCAGTAGATATTGATATCGGTCAGCTGTACGCCGCGGCAGGCATCGAGAACGATTCCCGGAGCCAGGCGCGGTTCGGGTTTGAATACGACATGGTCCCCGGGGTGCAGATCGCCGTAGAGCAGTTCGAGTTTGACCAGCTGCGGAGCGATTTCTTCGGCGCGGTAAGAGAAAACTCCGATGCTTCTGCCGGCGGCCATTTCGCCCTTTTCCACGTCAAAAACGGTGTAGCCGAAAGTCTTGAGGATGAACTTATATTCATCGTTGATAAAACAGATTTTGCCGTCGATGATCCAGTAGGGGCGGTCATCGGGGAATCGGAGATGCACCCAATCGCTGCCGACCTCCTCAACTGTGGCTTCGATGACGGGAGAAACGGCGAAATCCATGGTGAATCCCTCCAGTTTCAGATTTTTGACCTTTTCAAAGCGGAAAGGCACGACCCGGTCATGGAAAATAAAGTGGGCATTTTCGCCGCGGATGGTAAAATCCTCCTGTTCCTCCACGTTGAAAATCAGGTTTTTCAAACCTTCATCATTGTTGGTGACAAAGCAGTAGCGCACTTCGGCACCGCTGCGGCAGAAGTGATATTCTCCGGCGGGGAAAAAGAGCCCGTCGACCTTTTCACGGATCGCCTGCTGCACAGCCGGGGTCCAGTTGTCATCTTTGCGGTATTGGCTGAAATCCAGAATACTTCTCATCTCAAAAATCTCCTTTAAGTTGTTGCGCTTTATTTACAGCAGTTCAAGCTGGATCAGATCACTGTCCTCTTCGCCGTCATTTTTCTTACGGTTCCGCACCGCCCGGGTCGGGATCGCCGTCACCACCTGACCTGTCGGTGAAGAACTGTTGCTTTCCAGCAGTTCAAGGATCGATTTTGCCCGTTCCAATACCGGATCAGGCACTCCGGCAAGCCGTGCCACATGGATACCGTAACTGCGGTCGGCGGCACCGGGCAGGATCTGGCGCAGAAATATCACATCATCGCCGTATTCCTGTACTGCCACATTGAAGTTGTTCACTCCCCGGCGGGTTCTGGCGAGGGCGGTAAGTTCGTGATAGTGCGTGGCGAACATCGTCCGGCAATGCACCTGATCGTGGAGATATTCCGCGATCGACCACGCCAGCGAAAGCCCGTCAAAAGTGCTGGTTCCCCTGCCGACTTCATCCAGAATCACCAGACTTTTGCCGGTGGCATGGCGGAGGATATTGGCAGTTTCGACCATTTCGACCATAAAGGTACTTTGTCCCCGGGAGAGGTCGTCTGCCGCCCCGATCCGGGTGAATATGCGGTCAAACAAGCCCAGTTCCAATTCCAGAGCGGGTACGAATGAACCGGCCTGTGCCATGATCACCAGCAGGGCATTCTGCCGGATATAAGTGGATTTACCTGCCATATTCGGACCGGTGATGACCATCATCCGGCGGTCATCGGTATTCAGCAGGGTGTCATTGGGGACGAATTCCCCCGGCGGCATGCTTGCTTCCAGAACGGGGTGTTTACCGTTGATGATCCGCAATTCATCGCTGTTTTCCAGGATCACCGGGCGGCAGTAGTTGTATTCTCTTGCCACGGCGGCGAATCCGGCGATGGCATCCAATTCTGCCAGAGCATCGGCACTCTGCTGGATATCCACGGTGCATAAGGTGGCTTGCTGGCGCAATTCGTCAAAAATTTTCAATTCCAGAGCTTTGGCTTTTTCTTCGGCGCCGAGGATCTTGCTCTCCAGTTCTTTGAGTTCCGGGGTGATGAACCGCTCGGCATTGACTAAAGTCTGTTTGCGCATATAATCATCCGGCACGAGGGAAAGGTTGGCTTTGCTGACCTCGATATAATAGCCGAAAACGTTGTTGAATTTAACTTTGAGCGACTTGATCCCGGTGCGTTCGATCTCCCGCTGCTGGATGGATGCCAGCCACGCTTTGCCGTCGCCGGCTGCCGCGCGAAATTCGTCAAGTTCCGCAGAAAAACCCTGCCGGATAACGCCGCCGTCACCGATGGAAGCGGGCAATTCATCCGCCAGTGCCGAATTGAGCGCATCGGTCAATGGCGTAAAGTCACCGATCCGGATGACGCAATCCCGGAATAACGGAGCAAAAAGGCTCTCCAAAAGGGCTTTGATCGCCGGGAGAGCTTCCAGAGAACTGCCCAGATTCTGCAGATCCCTGGGGGTGGCGATACCGACATTGAGTCTGCCGACGATCCGTTCAAGATCTTTGACCACGCGCAGGGATTCCCGGAACTCCTCCAGAGCCAGCGGGTCGCTGACGAAATTATCGACAGCCGCCAGCCGCCGGTCGATCGCCTCTTTATTCCGCAACGGCCGGATGAGGAAACTGCGGAGTTTTCTGCCGCCCATCGGGGTAACGGATTTGTCCAGCACGCCGAGCAGTGAACCGCGCCGGGAATTTTCAAAGAGCGAACCGGTGATTTCCAGATTGCGCAGGGTAATGGGGTCAAGTTCCAAAAAGTCGTTGAGCGTGCGGAAGTTGAGGTTGGTGACATGACCTGCCTCATGGCGCAGATTTTCCACGGCGTACCGCAGTACCGCTCCGGCGGCGGCAACGGCATACTCTTTATTGCGCAAGCCGAATCCGTCCAGCGTGCTGCTCCGGAAGTGTCGGCACAAAAAGACGGCAGCATCCCGGGGATCGAATTCATAATCGTCGATCTCGCTCCACAAAAAGTGTCTGTCCGAGGCGGGGAATTCTCCGGAAGCGGCCAATTCACTGCGTAAAGTGCCGCTTATCAGCACCTCCCGGATGCCGAGTTTGCGGATTTCCGAAGCCAGCAGAGAAGCGCTGCCGATTTCGCAGACGTTGAATTCTCCGGTGCTGACATCCAGTGCGGCAAGGAAGTAACACCCCTTTTTGTCCGCCGTTACCGCTCCTAAAAAGTTGTTGCCGTCATCGTGAAGCAGGGAGTTGTCGATCATCGTGCCGGGGGTGATGATGCGGGTGATCTGCCGTTTGACGATGCCTTTGGTGACCAGCCGGGGATCTTCGATCTGTTCGGCGATGGCGACTTTAAGACCGGCGGCGATCAGGCGCGGCAGGTAACTTTCCAGAGCGTGATAGGGAAATCCGCACATGGGGATCCCCTGCCGTTTGGTCAGAGTCAGATCCAGAGCTTTGCTGACAGTTTCGGCATCTTCAAAAAACTCTTCGTAAAAGTCGCCCAGCCGGAAAAGCAGCACCGCATCCGCCGGGATCTGTGCTTTGGCATCGCGGTACTGGATCATCATGGGGGTAAGTTTCTGCCTTTCTGCCATTATGCCTCCTGCGGATAAAAAGTTTCACTGTAGGTGATCAAAGCTCCGAATGCTGAAGCCTGCGGTTTGGTGATCCTGATTTCCGCCCGGGTAACAGCCGGAAATGCCAGAACGGTTTGTCCCAGACGGGCAGCGAGGGCCTCAAGCAGGCGGAAAGAACTCTTTTCCGTTTCGGAAACGATGCATCTTTCCACTGCCGAATAGTCCACCGAAGCATAAAGGTCATCATTCTGTGCCGCCTGACGGGCATCGTAGTCAAAGGTGACGGAAATCACCAGTTTCTGTTTCCGGATGCGTTCATGCTCAAGCGTGCCGATAATGGCATTTACCTGCAGATCTCTGATACAAACCTGACCCATGATCACAATTCAACCAATTCAGATGCTTTCAGAACCACGCTTCTGGTTTCGCCGTTTTCAATGACTTCGATGGTGCTGTCCTGATGATCCCACCAGTTGACATTGAGCGCATACATGGTACGTTTGCCGTCGGCAGTCTCATAAACGGCGAAGTTGATATCGTCGTTGCCTTTTGCCCACAATTTGCCGTATTCCGGAGCGATGGCTTTTTCGGTGACATCTTTCATGGCGGCGGAATATTTTTCCGCGACATCGGCGGGGTAGCAGTCATCGGCAAAGAAGATCACTTCGCCCTTGCCGGATTTGACGGTGAATGTGCCGGTTTTTTCCATCCAGTTGCTGCCCAGCAATTCATCCAGAGCTTCATCGGAAGCATAGACGCCTTCGCCATTGTGGATCAGCGACCGGGAAAGATGCCGTTTGGCAAGCAGCAGTGTACCGCCGTTTTTCACGAAATCCAGCATTTTAGCTCCATCACCTTCAATATAGGTGTGCCAGCCGAGGAAAATTATCACGCGGTAGTTGTTCCAGTCGCCCTCAAAAGGCAGCAGATCCACCGGTCCGTAAGGAGTTCCGGTGTACCAGCCCTGCGGTTTGACTTCGCAGGGGCAGCGGTAGATCCAGTCGATGACACTGCGGGGGTAGAAAAGTTTGAGCAGTTCAAAACTCTCTTCAGCTTTGCCGCGTGCCCACTGCGGGTCGCCGCTCTTGTACCATGCCGGAGCTTTTCTGGCGTTCCAGGAATCATATCTGCCCTGGATACAAGCTACGGGGACAACGATTTTTCCCCGCCGGACGTGAGTTTCCATAAAGTGGCGGAATTTCTGATGCGCTTCCCGGTGGATCAGGCTGTTGTGGCTGAAACGGTCATAGTCGACATAACCTTTTTCCA
>SUWL01000002.1 GCA_015061495.1 Lentisphaerota bacterium | reverse complement strand
CAACTTCAAAGAACCCCAGTTACCTCTGCGGTGGACTGAAAGTTATCTGCGCGATATCGTGACTGCTCTCAAAAAGAAAACCGATGCCAGAATCGTACTGGTATCCGGATTTTCCACCCCGGAAAACCATAATAAAAGTTTGCGTTTCGGAGTTCCCGAACTGGTGGAAGATTACAATCGCCGGGCGCGGAAAGTCGCCGGAGAATTCGGAGTGGAGTTTTTTGATATATACAGCGAATTCAAAAAATTCTCCAATGAAGAAAAGTTGAAACTTTACAACTCCGATCTGGTGCATCTTTCCCCCGCCGGACACCGGATGACTGCACTGAAATACCTGGAGTATTTAGCTCTTTGAGTTTTATTTGTGTCAGGAACCGTAACAAAATTACTGACGGTACCGGCTTTTCAGACAAATTCGGGGGGCGGCAGCAAAACAACTTCCGGATGCAAGTTTTGCAAAAATTTGCACATTATTGTTTTTTTTAATTGAAAAAAACATCGACAGTCGGTATATTTTATACGTGACACTGTGCGAAATTAAACCAAAGCAAAATATAAAGGAAAATGCTCATGGCAAAGACAGTTAAATTCGGCATTATCGGCATCGGTAATATGGGAACCGCCCATGCCGGAATGATGAAAAATATCCCCAATGCGGAACTGGTCGCCGTTTGCGATATCAAAAAAGAGGCGTTTGACCGGCTGGCAGCTGATGTCAGAGAGAAGATCAACTGCTATACCGATGTCAATGAATTCTGGCAAGATCCGGCTGTTGAAGCTGTCATTGTTGCCGTACCGCATTATTTCCATGTCGATCTCGCAATCGCAGCCATGGAACACGGCAAACATGTGATCGTGGAAAAACCCATTTCTGTCCATAAAGCCGAAGCCGAACGGCTGATCGCCGCCGCCGAAAAGTATCCGGAACTGGTTCGCAGTGCCATGTTCAATCAGCGCACTTTGCCCCAGCACCGCAAACTTAAAGCCCTGATCGATGGCGGTGAACTCGGCAAAATCAACCGGGTCAACTGGATCATTACCGACTGGTTCAGGACCCAGCAGTATTATGATTCCGGTGACTGGCGCGCCACCTGGGCCGGTGAGGGCGGCGGCGTGCTGCTCAACCAGTGCCCGCACCAGCTGGACTTGATGCAGTGGCTTTTCGGTATGCCGGAAATGGTCAGCGCGCAGGTCAAAATCGGCAAATATCACGATATTGAAGTCGAAGATGAAGTCAATGCTTATCTGGAATATGCCAACGGCTGTGTCGGCAACTTCATCACCACCACCGGCGAAGCCCCGGGAACCAACCGGCTGGAAATCGCCGCTGAACGCGGACGGGTCGTGCTGGAAAAAGGCGAGATCACCTTTTTGCGCAATGAAGAAGAGACCAGTGTCCGCATCCGGGAATCCCAGGAGGGCTTCAACCGTCCCGAATATTGGGAGTGCAAGGTCAACTATGCTTCCGAAAGCCGCATGCAGCACGCCGTTATCATTGAAAATGTCGCCAATGCCATCCTCAAGGGTGAAAAACTCATCGCTCCGCTTGCCGAAGGCATCAACGGACTGGAACTGGGCAATGCCATGCTGTTGAGCGGTTTGAAAAAACGTCCGGTCACGCTGCCCATCGACAGCGCTGAATATGCCGAAATGCTCGCCGGATTGGTCGCCGGTTCCACCCGGGGTAAAAAAGTGGTCAGAGCTGCGGCACAGACGGATATGAGTTCAACTTACTGAAAGAGAGGTTCATTATGTTTCTTACCGGATTTGCCGACGAGGCTTCTGCAGATCTGTCGATCCAGATCAAAGCGACTTGTGAGCTGGGCTGGAAATATATCGAGACCCGAAATATCAATGGTAAAAATCTGGCGACTCTGACCGATGCTGAATTCGACGATGTCTGCCGTCAGCTGGATGAGGCGCAAATTCAATTCAACTGTTTCGGCAGTGGCATCGCCAATTGGCAGAGAGATCCCCGCAGTGAAGCGGATTTTCAGGCTTCACTTGCTGAACTCAATGCGGCATTGCCCCGGATGAAAAAACTGGGAATCAAAGTTTTGCGGGGAATGAGTTTCGCAGCTCCCCTTAAAGATGCCGATATCCACGCTCCGGAAATCGAAACGCAGATATTCAAAAAAGTCCGCCATCTGGTGGAGATCTGCGCCGATAACGGCATCGTCTACGGTCATGAGAATTGCATGAATTACGGCGGACTCTCC
Source organism: Lentisphaerota bacterium (assembly GCA_015061495.1). GTDB lineage: Bacteria > Verrucomicrobiota > Lentisphaeria > Victivallales > Victivallaceae > UBA1784. The sequence continues at coordinate 65,738 of SUWL01000002.1, read as the reverse complement.
TGGAAGCATACCCTGAAGCTGATGGAAAAGGTCAACCATGATAATTTGAAACTGATCTTCGATACCGGCAATCCCTGTTTCAACTACCGCTGGATCGGACAGCCGCCTTTTGCCCTGCAGAGCGCATGGGAATTTTACAAACAGGTGCGCGAACATATCATCTATGTCCACATCAAAGACGGCGTTGCTCTGCCCGGGGATGACTGCATGATCCGCCCGGAGTGCACTTTTACCTATGCCGGATTCGGTAATGGTGATGTGCGGGCGATCGTAACGGATCTTTTGGCAAACGGTTATGACGGCGGATTTTCCATAGAGCCGCACTTGGCGGTGGTCTTTCACGATGCCAGTCAAAGTGCGGCAGAGGACATCCGCTACAACAACTATGTTTCTTACGGTAAAAAGTTTGAAGCTCTGCTGCGGGATTGCGGCTGGAAATTCTGATGTATGAAAAAATTCTGGGGAACCGTTGCCATGCTTACGGCAACGGTGTTGTGGGGCGTGGCATTTTCCGCCCAGAGCCGGGGCATGGATTTCGTGCATCCGATGCTGTTTACTGCTCTGCGTTCGATCGTCGGAGTGACGGCATTGCTGGTGGTCATCGGGATCTTTGATCTGGTGAAATTCGGTAAACTTACCCTTTGGGGCAGTGCCGCAACTCCACAAGAACGCAGAGAACTGCTCGCCGGAGGCTGGTGGTGCGGACTGGTTATCACTTTGGCAAGTGTCTGCCAGCAGGCAGGATTGAAGTATACCACCGCCGGTAAAACCGGATTCCTCACGGCTTTGTACATCGTGATCGTCCCGCTGCTTGGAATATTTTTCAAAAGAAAACCGACACTCATATTGTGGATATCCGTAATTCTGGCATTGAGCGGCTCTTATTTGCTCTGCGGCGGATTGGGGACGATCAACCGCGGGGAGTGGTTCGTGATCGCCTGTGCGGTGATCTATTCCATCCATATCATGGTGATCGACCGTTATGCCGGCAAGTGTGATTGTGTGCGTTTGTCCTGCATCCAGTTTATGGCGGCAACGGTATTGGCGGCGGCGGGGGTGCTGATTTTCCGGGAGCCGTGGTCCGGCAGCGGGATCGTGAATTCCCTGCCGTTCTGGATGTTTTGCGGCATCGGTTCCAGTGCGGTGGCATTCACCTTGCAGATGGTGGCGCAGAAGTATCTGCATCCGGTGACTGCGACATTGCTGATGAGCTTGGAATCGGTATTTGCGGTACTGGGTGGATGGCTCTTTCTTCACGAGATGCTTTCGGCGCGGGAACTTGCCGGATGCGGAGTGATTTTCAGCGCTATTATCCTCTCACAGCTGCCGATCGGTAGAAAAAAGGCTTGACTTTCTGCTTCCGGGAGTATATATTTTATCCGGAGAAAAAGTTGTTATGCCTGAAATACAATCATTGACCAAAACCAGAATCACCGGTGAGATCGTCCGGGTGCGCTTTGCCAATCCGGATAACGGCTTTACTGTTGCGGTATTTCGCGGTGCGGACGGTACGAAGTTTCCCGTCGTCGGGACGATGCCGGGGATTTCTGCGGCTCAATTTATCGAAGCGGACGGTTATTTTGATGAACACCGGGAGTTCGGCAGAGAGTTCAAAGTGGATTCTTACCGGGTGATCCCGCCTGCTACGAAAGAAGGTATCGCCAGATTTCTGCGGCATGCGATAAGCGGTATCGGACCTAAAACGGCGGCGGCGATCGTGGAAAAATTCGGCGCAGAAACTGTCTCTGTCCTCGACCTCTATCCCGGCAGACTGCTGGAAATCAAAAAAATCGGTAAAAGCAAAGCCGAAAAAATCATTGCCGAATGGAAAAAATCCAAAGAAAAACGCGATGATATGATCTATCTGCAGGGGCTGGGGATCACTCCGGCATATTGTGCGCGGCTCTTTAAGCAGTATGGCAGCGAAACTGTGGAAACGGTTCGCAAAAATCCCTATCGTCTGGCTGAAGATGTTGACGGTATCGGTTTTCTGAAAGCCGATGCGATCGCCAGAGAGTTGGGTTTCGCCGAAGATTCCACTTACCGGATGCAGGCGGCGGCGGTCTTTGCACTTAATGAGATGATCGGTGACGGTCACGTTTGCGCGCCGGTGCCGGAACTTGCCCGGGCGGTTGCGGAAATGACCGGGCAGAATGAATCCTCCGTTAATAACGGCATTACCGCTGCGCTTGACCGCAAATTGCTTTATGAGATGGACAACTGCATTTACACGCCGTCAACGGCGAGAGCGGAATTGATTTTGCCGAAACTGGTCGCCAAATTGGCATGCAGTAAAGATTTCCCCGGCGGCAAATTGCGTAAAGTTCCCAAACGCAGTGATCTGGAACTTGATGAATTGCAGAAACAGGCCGTGGAATCGCTTTTTGAGCGCCCGCTGAATATCATTACCGGCGGTCCGGGGGTCGGTAAGACCACCGTCGTCGGCGAAATCGTACGCCGGGGCAAGGCGGCAAAGTTGAAAATCATGCTTGCCGCACCCACCGGACGTGCCGCCAAAAGATTGAGCGAAAGCTGCAATTCCGGAGCAAAAACGATCCACCGGATGCTGATGTTCGATCCGGCAAGCGGCAAATTTTCCCACCACGGCGGCAATCCGCTGGATTGCGATATCCTGATCGTCGATGAGGTGTCCATGTTGGATATAATTCTGGCAACGGCACTGTTTTCCGCGATCCCGGCGGGGTGTTCGGTAGTGCTGGTCGGGGATGCCGATCAGCTGCCTTCAGTCGGGCCGGGGAATGTGCTGGCGGATTTGATCAACAGCGGATTTTTCGGAGTTACCAGATTGACCAGGATTTTCCGGCAGAGTTCCGGCAGTATGATCATCACCAATGCTCACCGGGTCAACGGGGGGCGTTATCCGCTGCCCGCGCAAGTGCCGGATGGTGAACTGGCTGATTTTTACTGGATTTCGCAGGATGACCCGGAAAAGGTCGCCGGCATGATCGAAACTCTGGTCAAAGAACGCATCCCTAAACGTTTCAAGTTTGACCCTATGGAAGATATTCAGATATTGAGCCCCATGAACCGGGGAGAGTGCGGTACATCGGCGCTCAATGAGCGGTTGTCGGCTCTGCTGCGGGGAGGGAATGTGCCCTCATTTCAATTCGGCAGTACGGTATTCAAACTGGGTGACCGGGTGATGCAGACCGCCAATAATTATGATAAAAATGTGTATAACGGCGATATGGGGCGGATATTCAAACTTGAGGATGACGGCAAAAAATTTTATGTCTGTTTTGAAGATGACCGGCTGGTGGAATACAACTTTGACGAAGCCAATCAGCTTACTCTGGCATACGCGATCACCATCCACAAGTCCCAGGGCAGTGAATTTCCGGTGGTGATTATTCCGGTATTGACCCAGCACTTTGTGATGCTGCAGCGCAATTTGATCTACACCGGCATGACCCGGGCGAAAAAATTGCTGATCCTGATCGGTTCGCAAAAAGCGGTGGAGATCGCCGTAAAGAATACCCGGTGCCGACCGAGATTTTCCAATCTTTCCCGCCGTTTGCAGGAACAATCAGAACTTATGAAGCGGTGAATCATGTATAAATTTCATGCAGACAAGTGGACGTGGTACTTCGCAGCTCCTCCGGGAGAAGCTCCCGGAACTCCGGAAGAGTTGATGCGGAATGCCGAGGTAATAAAAGATGTCGCATCGGTAAAAGTATTCCGGCGGGACGGGAAATTTTTCAAGTGGGAGATCCCGGATGAATCCGGTTGGCTGAAACGGTTGCGCTATCGTTTGGTCTCCCGGAGCAAACGGGAGTATGACACCCTGTCTGCCGTCATCCGGCAGGATGTGGCGGCAACGGTACCGCTGGGATATGGCGAGTGCGGCTGTCAGTCGGTACTGGTGACCGGAGAATTGACCGGATATCAGTCGGTGCTGGGGTTTTTGTGCGGGATTTATGAAAAAGGGGAAAACATTGCTCCGGAATTTCTGCAGATGTGGGGCAGATTTATAAAAAAATTTCTGGCAACCGGCTTTTACTTCCCGGACTTCCATTGCGGAAATTTGCTGTACAATGCCGAAACGCAAAAATTTGCGCTGGTCGATCTTTATGGGGTGCGAAAAGTGTTTTTTGACCGGAAAAGACGGCAAAAACGGATGATTTTCCGTCAGCTCAAAGATGCGATGCCGTTTCTGGCTGATGAAGAACTTGCCGTGGTTTTACGGGAGTCCGGTGTCATGGATATGGAGGCGTTTCTGGAATATTCAGTTCAAGCGGTCAGAGAATTTCTGCCGCGCCGTTTGAAATATGCCGCCGGAGCGACACAACTTGACCGTCCGGATGGTAAAAAGTGGAAATTTGCCCAATCACAGCAGTGGTATCTGCCGGAAGCCGCAGCAGATAAGGTATGGCACAATATGCTGCTTTGCCGTTTTTTCGGCATTCCGCATCTGCATTTGACCCGGATGCCGGGTGGCGGTGTACTTGAGGGTGAAGCCGGATACGGTTATGCCGGTAATGCCCGAAGCGGATATATCATGCAGCGGCTCGCCGCCGCCGGATTGCCTCCGGAAGATTTCTCGGTGGTTCTCAATCAGAAACAAATGGCGGTCGCAGTTGACCGCCGGTTGATCGACCCGGAATAATTTGCGGTTTTTTATTATTGTCTCATTTGTTGTGATGCCACCGGCATGATCTGACCGGTATTGCGCGGTTGACAAATCATCATGTTTGCGATCATCGCAATCAGCGACACTGAAATGCAGGTTTTACAAAATTTGGGACATTACCATTTTTTTTTAATCAAGCAATGATTTGTGGATCTTTATGACAGCTTTGGTTACGGGATCACCGTCACCGCAGCTCGGCATGTGTCCTTCGCCCGGAAAAAAGATGACGAAGTTTCCCGGGATAAGCGTACAGCGGTCGGGGATCTCCGGAGCGGCGGCATAAAGCGCAAAGTCACTGTCGGCATGGTACGGGGAAACACATTGCAGCGGTCGGATATCGGTATAAGCAACCGTTTCTTTACCATCCAGAAGCAGTTGTATATCGGCAAATTCACGGTGGATTTCAAAATTGCTTCCTGTCAAGGCGTGAGTGTTGTAACGCTGGATGATAATAAACAGTTTATTCTCGATCAGAACAGTTTTACCGGATGGGGATGAAGTTGAGAAATCCGGCAGATGCCGGCATACCTGATCCCATGCCAGAGGAGCAAGATTGCGGTATTTTTTCAGATTTTCGATGGTGTCATAAATCATGGTGTTTACCTTTTACAGTTGTACCGGGCAAATTTCTGCCACGGGATGTTGACCGCTTTGCGTTCGGATATGATCTCATCGACATGGAGCAGCAGCGGGTAATCGGCAAGGTCGATTCTGCCCTGCTGCGCCTGGATTTTCAAGGCTTTTGCCACTCTGGCGGCGACGACCAGAGATTCGAGGGTCACGCCCTGGAGTTTTTCCAGACTTTCATCAATGGTGAATCCTTCACCCAGCAAAATGCCGACCTTGCGGGTGCGCCCGCCGTAAACGGTGACATAAAGATCGCCGATACCGACAAAGAAACTCTCTTTGCCGCCGCCCAGATGGGCAATGAGAGAATCCATTTCTCTGGAAGCCTGCAGAAACACTGCCGCCTGGGAGTTGAAGTGCAGTTCCTCTTTGCCGCACCGTTTGAAGTTCTCGCCGATGGTCAGAGCTATCCCCAGAGCATAGCCGTTTTTCAGCGCGACTGCAGATTCGATGCCCATGACATCGGTGGAGGCTGTCACATGATAGTAAGAGGTTTCCATAATATCCTGCAACCGGGAGAGCGTGGCAGGATTTTTGCCGCAAAAAGCGACCAGAGTCTGATCGTGAGCGACCAATTCATAACTGGTGCACGGTCCGCCGATGGCGCACAATTCATTATCTTTGCCAAGTTCATCGAGTTTGCGCTGCCAATATTGCGGATAACAGATAAGAGTGCCGTCTGTTTCGCAGATCAACCCTTTGGTTACAGAGAGCAGCGGAGTTTTTTCCGGCAGGATGGGCAGGACATTTTCAGCGAACCAATCCACGCCGAAAGAACTTACTCCGCAAATGATGAGATCACAGTTTTCGATTGCCGCAGCGGCATTTTCAAACTGGAAATATTCCACTCCCGCCGGAAACGGACGGTCAAATTTGGGGTGTTGACCGGTTTTTATGCAGGTGTCAATGATATCCCGGTCAAGCGGAGTGCCGACCAGCCGGACGGTGTGTCCGTTTTCCCGTGCCGGAAATGCCAGTGCCGATCCCATCATCCCGGAACCGATAATCGTAACTATGCTCATTTGCAATTTCTCCAATCATAATTTGCGGTGGTTATGCCTTCATTCAATCTTTTTCTGCCGGGTGCAGCCGGAAGTTTTTGAAAAACGCTTCACCCTGCCGGATGACCTCCGACTTTTTGAAATCCTCCTTTTTGCTCCGTTCGCTCCATGACACAAAGTAGATATGGGTTTTCGGAGAGATCGGGCAGGGGAACATATAAATGGTATTGTGGGTGTAAAGATCACGCTGGGCCTCGTAATTTTCATAATAGACTTTGACTGCGGGCTGATCTTTGAATGTGCAAGTGGTGATCTGCCGTTTCAGGATTTTCAATTTGGAAAAGGGCACCGGAGTATAACAACGTTCCGCATATTGCCTCAATGCCTCCTGATCGGTTCTGGTCAGATAGTGCGGCTGCCGCTCAACCATGCCAAAGATAGTGTGCATTTTTGAAGCATCTGCCAATTCCGAACTCCAATTTGCCTCAAAAGGGTTGTTGTTATGCGGATAAATTCGGAATTTTTCCGTATCTTTCCAGTCAAAGGAAAAGCCTTTATAGCGGATCTCATTGTAATGCCGGGACGATGCGTAGACATAGGGAATTCCCTTTTCATCCAGGCGCATCGGACAAAATTCCCCGACCACCAGTACCGGTCCCAGACAGCCGCAGAACAGAAACAATGCGGTAAGTGCAAGACAAAATGTGAAAAACTTCATGTCATCCCTCCCAGCCGTTGTAGACTGCTTGCCACAAATCGGCAATTTCCTGTTGTTGAGCAGACGTCAGTATCTGCAAGCCGGAAATACTGGTATCTGTATCAGCGTAATGGGCGACTGTTTTCGCTCCGGCGGTCACATGTTTTGCCGCCAGTTCAAAATCCAGTTTATCCGGAGTATTTTGGGCGGTGTGGTGGTAAAAGTTGCCGGCATCACAATCTTTCCGGTTGACCCACATGCCGGGAACTTTGGCGGCACTGAATGAGAAGTTGTCCACAAAAGGAGAGATATCCCGACGGATGACCGCATAAATATCTTCCTGCTGAAATATCGAATCAACGGTGTTTATCGTGTCGTCACTGCCGGTGATGAATAATTCCGTCCAGCCCATGGCAGTAGCGAAACTGTCGAAATTGCACATGAATACTCCTGACTTTTCGATTTCCTGCCGGTGACGTCTGACGTAAGCGGCACTGCCGACGGAGAGCTGTTCTTCAGCTCCGAATGCACAGAGTTTGATCGTGCGGCGATGGGGAGTCCGGCTCAATATCCGGGCAAGTTCCAATACTGCCGCCACACCGATTGCATTGTCATCGGCTCCGACGGAATCGGCTTGTGTGTCAAGATGTCCGGCGGCATAGACCGTTCCGGCTTCCGGATCACTGCCGGGCAGGGTGATGATAACATTGACCGATTGGGCAGGACGGCTCTCGCCGCAGACCGTGAGCCGGGCTTTGGACGCATGGGAATTGCGCCATAAACGGGCATTTTCAAAGGCGACATTCATAGTCGGCAGCGCGCCGGAGGATTTTACATAAGCGGGGAAAAGTCCGTCTGCCCGTGGTTCTTGTGCCGGGAAACGGGTATCGACAAAGAGCAAAAATGCCGGTCGGGCATCCATCAACGCCTGATAATGCGCCGGATTGAGGATGTGGCAGCCCAGATGCACAACGGCTTTGTCCCGGAGAAATGAGAGATCCTTTCTCCGGTAACCGCCACGGGAATCGAACCAGACGAGTTCGGCTTCCAGAGTTTTGCCGCCGGTGGATACCGCATTGCCGAAGAGGGAAGCCGGGAAGCGCTGCCATTTGCCATTGATCTCAACTTCCAGAACTTCCGAGGTGATGGCACGCTCCATGACCGGGAATCTTTCGATGATTACGTCGGATGAATATTTTTTTGCGGTTTCGGCGGTGTATTCCGCCGCCTGATATTCGGCGGCGGATCCTGCCAGCCGGACACCGATATTGCCGCACAGGAAATCCACATGTTCCCGAAGTATTGCCGCTGAAGCCTGCATAAGAGATTTCTCCATATTTACTGATATTATCACACAAATTCCGTTTTGAGTAAATATACCACCTTTTCCGGCATAATGCAAGTTGTCCGGATCAGGAGTCCGCACTTTTGCGGAAAGCCGCCGGGGAGATGCCGAAAAGTTTTTTGAAGCGGTTGGAAAAGTAGTAGCGGTCACACATCCCGCAGGCTTCTGCGATCTCATCTATTCCCATGGTACTGTTGAGCAGCAGAGTTTTGCTTTTACGCAGCAGAAACTGTTCGCGGTATTCCCGTGGAGAACAACCCATTTCCTGTCGGAAAAGCGCGTAGAGCATCGGTTCGCTGATCCCGCACGCGGCGGCAACGGAACTGATTTTACCGCATTTTTCAGAGGTGAGCATCGCTACGGCTTTTTCGATGCGTTTATGCTGCAGACGGTTCGGATATTTCTGCAAATACGAAAAACGCTGAAGGACACTTTCTACCAAAAGCAGGGCGAGAGCCTCCCAGCCGGGACGGCGGATATGTTCCAACTGGTCGATTTCTTCGAGGGCGGAAGTGACTTTTTCAAGATTTTCTCCGGTAAAGGTCATTGCTCCCAGACCGGGCATGATTTCATCATAATCCAGTTGTCCGACCATGTGACTTCGCAGGGGGAAGTGGAACCAGATATAATCCCAATCCTCCCGGGCGGTGAATTCATAAAGATAATCCGGCTTGTAAACGAGCAAAGTCCCGGCGGGAATGTCGAAATTCTCCTGCAGATTGCCGATGCTCCCGGCATCGTTCAGTGAAAAGAGCAAGCCCCACGGCTTGCGCAGACGGCGGAACCAGGAGGTGCCGCCGGGACGCCGGGATTTACTGCCGGTGATCAATCCGGTGAATTCATCATTGCTCATTATAGGATCTCACATTTTTTTTATGGTTTCTGCCATTGTGAAAAGTTATATCATGCTGTATAATATACATAAACCCACAAAAAAGACAATCCCGGAGGTGAAAAAAGATGCAAAAAAATACAAAAAAAAGATTTTATTTCCAACCTCTGCCAATCGGGGTGGTGAAGTTGGATGGCAAAATCGGCAGATTGACCGGTAATATGATCTTTCACCGGATCAATTCGCCGGAAGCAAGAAATGTCGTTTACCGCGAAACTATTGATGCTTTCCGCAACAAGATCGATGATGCCAACGGCGTGACCGGTATCTGGCAGGGGGAATACTGGGGCAAGTGGATGATCAGTGCCGTCCGGGCTGCAGAATATACAGGAGATGCGGAATTGAAAAGTTTTCTCCGCAGTGCCGCTTATGAATTGATCTCTCTGCGCGATGAAAACGGTTGTATTTCCACCTACAGAAATCCGGATTGGTTCAATGCCGCCGCTCCGGAGGAGGTGAAAAAAGTTCTGGGAGTGGTTTCCGACTGGAACTGGAACATCTGGTGCCGCAAGTACACCCTCTGGGGATTGCTTGAAGCCTACCGTCTGCTCGGTGAAAAGCCGATCCTTGATGCCGCTTCGGATCTGGCGGCAAATTTGATCGATACTCTGGAAAAGAAAAATACCGATTTACGCAAAACCGGTACTTTCTGCGGATTGGCAAGCTGTTCCATTCTCAAACCCATGCTTCAACTGTATCGGTATTCCGGGGATGAGCGATTCGGAAATTTCGCCCGGGACATCGTCGATTCCTGGCGCAATGATGATGGTATTGCCCCGGGATTGATCAGCAACGCTTTCAGCGGGAAACCCTTGCATTTGTGGCATCCGGAATGCGGTTTCTGGACCAAAGCGTACGAAATGATGTCCTGTGTGGATGGTATTTTGCTTTACAGTACGCTTTTTGATGACCAAAGCGTGGTCGATGCTGCCGAAAATCTTTATGAATTGATTTTGAAATATGAGTATAACCGGTGCGGCAACGTCGGATTCAACGACCAATTCCAGCACTCGGCACTCTATCTGGACAGTATTTCCGAACCGTGTGATGCCATCCATTGGATGCGGATGTGTTTTGAATTATTCAAACTGACCGGCAAAGTCCGGTATATGGAAACTTTTGAACACACGTTCCTCAATGCGTTTCTGGCAGGCATCACTCGGGACGGTAAGTGGGGGATGCGGGCGGTACGCAGTTCCGGACACCACATGACTGCTCCGGAACAGGCTAAAATGAACTATAATCACTGTTGTGTAAACAATCTGCCGCGCGGATTATTCAACGCTGCGGAAAGTTGTTTTATGACCGGGGAAAATTGTGCGGCGGTAAATATGTATATTCCCTTTTCCGCCGATGGAGTTCTGCCGGACGGTAATCAGGTGCAGCTGACTCTTTCGGGAGATGTTCTTACGGGGGATAAGGCGGTGATTTCCGTATCCGCTTCCCGGGAATTGACCTTGAAACTGCGGGTGCCGCAGTGGAGTACTGAAAATCGGTTTACCGTGAATGGCAAAGATATTACCGCTGATTCAGAATATGCAACCGTGGTTCTGCCGGCGGGAAACAGCCGGATCGAAGTGGAATTCAAATTGGCGGTTTATCTGGAAACTTTCCCGGCTGACGGTGAAGTTGCCGGATTGCCTCAATGGCATTTGCGCCGTTATATGGAAGGGACAAACAGTGAAGGTCTGCCGCTGCACGATTCTCCGAAAGCGTTGCTCCATGCGGGAGCATTGCTGATGGCAAGAAGCAAATTGATCGGAGACAGTGCGGAAAATATGTTCCATTCGCCCTCGATGGCAAACGGAAAATTCAGCTGTTCTCTGAAAAAGAGCGATGATCCGGATACTTTGGCGCAATTCACCGCGGAATTTACTGCTCCGGATGGTTCGGTACGGGTGGAAAAAGTGTGCGATTACGCTTCTGCCGGAAATATCGATTCCACAGATACGGAGTTATTTACGATGTTTTTTTAATAGGCGTTTCCAAAATATCAAATAATAAGGAAAAAGAAAAATGGAAAAGAGTTTTGAATCCGGTTCCCCAGTCAGACATTTGCGTTTTACTTTGATTGAACTTCTGGTAAGCAGTGCTATCTCATCATGGCATTTTTTTGCACAAAAAAGTGCGGTTGCAACTCAACAAAGAATTCCGCTTTTCTTGAAAAAGGCAGTGGGGTTTGGGGAGAGGGGAAAAACCTCTTTTCCCGCCCGCTCGGCGGGTTGCGGAAAAACTCGCCCTTCCGTCTTCGTTTCACTACGCCGTGACGAGTCGCTTCGCTGGGGCTCGGACAATGATATATCCCAAAGAGTACCGCTTTTTTTGAAAGAGAAAGGGGGCGCGGGGGAAAGGGAAAACTTTTTTTCTCGTGAAAAAAAGTTTTCCTTGTCCCCCGCACACTCCCATTTCACTTTAATAGAATTGCTGGTGGTGATCGCGATAATCGCCATTCTGGCGTCGATCCTGCTGCCAGCACTCAACCGTGCCAGAGAAACCGCCAAGAGCAGTACTTGTGTCAACAACTTTAAACAGATCGGTCTGGCACATGCTCAGTACAGTGATGCCATGGACAGTTATATTTTGCGCGGAGCGTATACTTCCAATGCTTCCGAATGGTGGTGCAGTGTACTTTCCGGAACCGATGACAGCGGCAATTCCGGAGCCAATGGCGGATACGGCACGGTTTACTACAATAATTACAGCCGTAAACGCGAAGGAACGTTTTACTGTCCCTCGGAAAACCGTGAAGATATCAAATGGTATTACGGTCAGAATAAAATTCTCTGTCACGGTTATGCCGCCGGATCCCATAAAGATTATATCATCCGCAAAACCAGCAGCCTGATCGGACCGTCGGTGGCGATTTTTGCCGGGGAAAATATCGAATACAATGATTATCAGGTCGATACGGTCAGCGTGATGGCGTTCCGTCACGGCGGCAGAGATAATCGTTACACCACGGATATGCATACCGATGAACTTACTCTTGCCCAACAGGGAAGAACCAATGTGCTTTACTGTGACGGTCACGTTGAAGCCAAAACGGTCGGTGAATTGTGGGACGTGAAAATTGTCAGTGCGGTTATCCGTACCGGATTTTCAGAAAGCAGCATTACTGCCAACCGCAAAGTGCTTTTCAACGGTTACAACTATCCCCAACATAAATGATTTTCCGGAGCAGAGCAGTGATGTTGAACAAAATATTATTATTTGCCGGGATCTTTTTTACCGGAGTTATCCTTTGCCGCGGCGAGGTGATCTCTGCCCGCCGGGCATTCCGCAGTGAAGCGGAAAAATGCGGATATCAGGCGGAATTTCTGATCGGCAGACTTCATGATCCGGATGTGGAAATTTCCCGGTATACCATAATGCTGATTGCTGAAAAACATCCGGAAGCGGCGTTGAAAGCATTTGAGAGTTTCAATGGCAGACTTGACCCGCTGATTGCCGAAGCACTGTTGACTGCACTTGCTTCTTATCCGGCGGAAAAGAGCGGAGCATTGCAGAAACGCTTTCTCGTCTCCTGTGATGATCCGCGTCTGCAGGCATTCGGCAAGAGCAAACTGCCTTACCGGATGAACTTCAGTTTACGCAATGATCCGTCTTACGATCATGCGGTCACCGTGATCAAAAAGATTCCGCTGCCGCTGAATAACTGGAAATTTATGACCGATCCGGCGGATGAGGGATTTGACCGTAAATTCTGGACGGCAAATTTCAATGATTCCGATTGGAAAACGCTTGCCATCGGCAAAACCTGGGAAGAACAGGGCTTCGCCGGTTACGACGGTATCGCCTGGTACCGTTTGAAATTCACCATGTCCGGCAAGATGGATTGCAACAGTGCGGATATAGCGTTTGAGGCGGTCGATGAGAGTTCCTGGGTGTGGCTCAATGGCAAATTTATCGGTCAGCATGATGTCGGTGCCGCCGGATGGAACACCCCGTTTTTTCTCAATATCGCTTCTGAACTCAACTGGGGCGGGGAAAATATTTTAGTAGTGCGGGTCAAAGATTCCGCACAGGCCGGAGGCATTTGGAAACCGGTATTTATCGAGGTGCTGAAATGATAAAAAAATTACTGTTTTCAACTCTCTTTGCCGGAACCATGCTGCTTGGCGGCGCGGAGATCGAAGCGCAGGGCAGGCGGGTATTTTACCGGGGTGAAGCAAATGCGTTTATCACGGTGAAAATTTCCGGAAACGATTCCGGCAAACTGCTGGTCAGACAGCCTGGATGTGCGGAGAAAAAGATCCCCGTATCTTCCGTAAAAGTGAAAATTCCGGTAAATACCATGCTCATTCCCGGTAAATATCAACTCTTCTGGCAGTTGGGAAAAGATTCCGGCAGTATCGACTTCACCGTGGGGCCGCAATACTTCACCGGTTTTCCCATCGGTATCTGGGGGGACGGTTTTGTTTCGCACAAAATTTATCAGCAACGGGGCTTTACCCACGCTCTGCGCTACCGCAGTACCCGTTATCTGCTCCGGACGGAAAAGAAATTTTACGAAATGGATTCCCGTGAACTCGATGAGAGTCTCGCCGACGGATTTATTCACGGTGATACCTTTGATATCGGGTGCGCCCGCTGGGGATATGCGGCGGAATTGAAACAGAAATATCCCCGGATCTCCCGTTACGGCAGTTTTCTGACCGGTAATATCAACATTCAGCATCCGGAAGCCCGGAACGCTATGGAAAATGCCGCTATCTATCTTGCCCGCAAGCTGGCTTCTCACCCGGCGTACGGTATGATCAATATCAATTCCGAGGTGCGCGACAGCACCATGCCCTCTTTTTCCAAATACGACAAAGAGGCTTACCGCAAATATTCCGGCGGAGAGATCCCGGAACTGGTCAACAACAAATATGCTCCTTATTACACGGAGATCCCCGGATTTCCGGTCAGCCGGATCGTGCCGGATGATCACCCGCTTTTGAAGTATTATGTGTGGTTTTGGAAAGAGGGTGACGGCTGGAACCGGATGAACAGTATCATTTCCCGCATTTATCACAAACGGGCGAAACATCCTTTTATCACCATGTTTGATCCGGCGGTGAGGTGTCCTCCCGTCTGGGGCAACGGCGGCAGTGTGGATGTACTCAACCATTGGACTTATGTCGATCCCGACCCGGTGCGGGTGCTTTCCACAATTGATGAAATGCGTTCCATGGCGGCGGAAAACGGCAAGCAGATTTACGGTATGGGACAATTGTTTGTCTACCGGGAAAATGTCGCTCCTGCCGCTGCTGAAAAGGAGTATCCGGCGGAAAGATTTGCCGCCATCAAAAATGAACGTTACATCACCACTCCACCGGATATGCTTCAGGAGATGATCTGGGCAATGATGTTCCGGAAGATCCGCGGTATGATGTTCCACGGCTGCAACGCTTATTTCCCGTTGAATCAAAAAGGCAAATATGCCAATTCTCTTTCCGGGACGGATGAAAAACTCGGTGAAATTCTGCTCAATACCGTCAAGCCGTTATCTCCGCTGGTTTCCTCTTTGCCGGATCGTCCGGCGCAGATCGCAGTATTTCAGGGGATCGCCGCCTCGATTTTCGCCGGTCGCGGCAGTCAGGGCAATGAAAGTTGGCCCTACGTCGTTTACCGGATGCTGCAATACGGCGGCTATGATCCGGAAATGCTTTTTGAAGAACAGCTGTTGCGGGACGGATTCGGAGAATTGAAGATCATTGTGCTGCCGCACTGCGATGTTTTGACCGCTTCGGCGTTGAAAAAACTCAAGGAGTTCCAGAAACAGGGAGGGATCATTATCGGTGATGAGTTCCTTGTTCCGGCGTTGATGCCGGATTGGCGGCTTTCCTGCCGGGAACTGACCGGCGGGATCAATGATGCCGCATTGGTTGCTGCGGAAAAGACCCTGTCTGCCGGCAAGGTTTCCAGAGAAAACTCCCGGAAATTGAATCTTCAGCGTGCCGGAAGGATACTTGCCGGGATCCTGAATAAATATGTCGTTCCTTATGCGTCATCGGATAATGCGGATATCATCACCAGTTACCGTAAAGGCGGCAAAGCGGATTACCTTTTTGCGGTCAATGACCGGAGAACTTTCGGTGATTATCTGGGCATTTACGGCAGAGTCATGGAAAAGGGTATGCCCAATTCCGGAAAAGTCCGGCTTGACCGTTCCGCGCAAGTGGTTTACAATGTCTTGAGCGGAGAAAAGGTCAACTTCCGTATCGAATCGGGCAAAACGGTCGTTCCGGTGGAGTTTTCCACTAACGACGGCAGAGTTTTTCTGCTGCTCGATGAGGAGTTGGAAAAAGCAGTCATCACGGTTCCCGCCGGGGTGAAAGTCGGCAGTATGCTGGATTTTGAAGTGAAAATTTACGGATCTTCCGGCAAGGTGCTTCCCGCCATGATCCCGTTGCGTATGCAGATAACCTATGCTGACGGCCGGATCGCTGATTTGCCGCAATATCAGGTCACAGCTGCTGACGGCATTTACAAAGGTAAATTCATGTTGCCGCTGAATCTGCCCGGAGAAGCGCTTACTTTTGCAGTAGAAACGCTTCCCGGCAGGATCTCTGCGTCATCTGCAGTAAAAATCAACCGATAATTTGAAAAAAAGGAGTCCGAATTTATGATTTACAACCCGAAATTGATCTGTCTGGTTTCCGGAATTGCCGCGGCGACTTCGGTATTTGCCGCTGAACCATCCGCTTTTGAGATCCGCAATTATGCTCCGCGCATTGAAAACACGTTGATCAAAGAGGTGAAGTTTGAAGCGGCGGATAAGAAATTGTACCGGGCATATAACGGAGTTAGCGCAGACAAAGCCGGAATTGACGGTTCCAATGCCCTGGTATTCACCCGGCAGGCAGGTAAAAAGGTCGAGTTGTATGCCACCATCACTCTGCCGAAGATAACTGCCGGAACGGATTATGTTGCGGAAGTGATGGTTCGGGGCGAAAATCTGAAAAATGCCTCTTCCAAACGGCCCTTTTACTGCCTTGCCGCAGAGAGCCGGGTGGTCGCTACCGGAAAAATGGCAAACTGGCGGGATGGAACCACCCGGATCTACGGGGAACTTCCCGGTTCGGAATTCCGCAAGGTCGAATTGAATTTCAAGGGCAAAAAGGGACTGCAGCCTTTTATTCTGCTCACTTTACCCGGCGGTTTTGAGGGAACGCTCTGCTTTGATGATCTGAAAATTTATAAAAAGGGGCTTCCGTCAACTTTGACCCTTACCGCCCCGGCTTTGCAGATGTTCCGTACCGACAACGGCAAATTTGAAGTATCGGTCACGACAGCAAGAGTTTCCGATCCTTTGCTGCTGGCGATTCTGCACCGGGATAAAAAGATTCTTCGTTCGGTGATCGTCCGTCCGGATCTGGACAATGTTTTCCGGGGGGATTTCGGGAAAGATCTGGAAGAGGGCGAAGCCGGATTGATGCTGATTTTTGCCGATGCCGCTTCCAAAGAAAAAATCGGTACTCTGGATCTTGAGTGTTCCATTGAGTCGATTGACGGAGAGTGATGATGAAGTTTGTACGGGTATTTTTGTTGATTTGCGGAATTTTTTCTGCTTTTCAACTGTTTGCAGCAGATGTTTCTCCGATTGCTCCGGTCAGTGTGAAAAACGGAAAAATATTTTTCAATACTCCGCAGATCCTGCTGGATAAGAGCCATCTGATTTCCGGTGGGGGTAAATATCAGCGTAAAACCACCAAAGATTACTATGCCGGGATCAATATGGGTTATGACCGGCAGGGATTGATATTCCGGATCTATGTCAATGATGATCATCCGGAAAATACCCGTTCCTTGAGTGATCTCTGGATGCAGGACGGGGTGGAGATTTTTCTGGAAGCTCCCGACGGCAGAAACTTCAGCTGCGGTAAGCGTATTCACTTTATGATCAGTTGTCCGGATAAAAACGATCAGGTCAAATGCAATATTTTAAGCAGTGCTCCATTGAAAAAGCATCCGGAATATTCCGGAAGAAGTCTTGACGGAGGTTATGAAATAAATTTGCGGGTTCCTTTCAGTATGCTTGTTCCTTATGACGTGCTTCAGGAGAAAAAACTGTTGGTAAAAGTCTTTGCCGACGACTGGGATCCGTCGGATGGAGATCCGGAAATCAACTTTCAGCCTCGGGTGCTGGCGATTCCGGTCGGCGAATTGCGCGAGGGGAACTTTACGGAATTCTTTCTGGCATCCGCAGAGGAGATCGCCAAGCCGTATGCTCTCAACGCCTGGTGGAGTCCGGATTATTACCAGATCACTTATGACGGCAGAATTTCTCTGCCGCTGAATTGTCCTTTGAAGTACGATCATATCCGTGCGGTATTGAAAAACGATCGGGGCAAAATACTTGTCGAAAAAAGAGTTGCCGCCGGTGAAAAAACTCTTTCTCTGACCAATCCTGGCAGTGATATCGAGTTGTCGCTGGTTCTTGAATTGTATCAGAACGGCAAAAATACCGGCATGATCGCCATGCCGTATTATGATTTGAAAGGTATTCTTGAACGTTTGTCAAAGATCGACTGGCAGGAATTGGCAAAGCGTGATCCGGTGCGGGCGGCGGCATGGCTGAATGTGGTTTCCACGGTGGAGCTTTTCAAATTTTCCGCCGCCAGATACCGCAGTGATGTCCGGGAACTGCTCCGGGAACTGCAATGGAGGATCGGTTTGCTGGACGGTAAAGAAATTGCCGGGGCATCCGGCAAATATCAATTGCTGGATCTGACCGCCGGTTTTGCCGCTCAAGTTGCCGTGGAATTTGATCATCGCGAACGGCCTTTCGGTGCGGAACGGACTTATGTCAGTATCCCGTGGGGAAATATCCCGCTGGTTCAGGCGGAAGTTCTGCAATTTCCCAATGAAGAAATCGCTTCAAATTACCTTAAATGGCGTATGGCATTTTCCGTTCCGGAACAAGCTCCTGCATTGACCGGGGCTGATGAGTTTGCTGCCGGTCGGGGGCACCTGTGGTTTTCCTGCCGCAAACCGGATCGGGACTTCAAACGGACAGTGGCCCTGCAGTCACCGCGTTATCCGGAATATTTTCTGCATCTTGAATTTGCCGAAGCTCAAAAATTGAAACCTTCCAAAGTGGTGTTCGGCAGTGATTCCCCATTGAAAACTCTGGAGCTTGCCGTTGATCCGTCCCGCAAAGAACCTCTGATCGCTTACAGCGGCAACACTCCGGAAAATGCTTCCGGCAAGCCGTATATATCCACCTATGGCGTGGAAACCGGATTCCTGATGGCACGTCAGGGAAATATGGTTTATGAAACAAGCTGGAACAATCCGGAACTTGACCGCCGTTTTATGCAGTTGCTGCTGGATAAAAGACCGTTGACCGCCGGAACCGCCCGTGAATTTCGCGATCTGCGGGTGGCGGAATTGACTGAATACGGCAAGGGAGAGTCCGGAATTTCCCTGCGCAGCGGAGATATGCACACGCATACCATCTATTCCGACGGTTCGGCAACTCCGGCGGGAATGCTTGCTGAATCACATTACGCCGGATTGGATTTTCTGATGTTCTCTGATCACAACCGCATGGATGTGCGTTACTATATGGATGAGATCGCGAAAAAAAGTTTCTGCGGCTTTGATTACAGCAGCGGTCTGGAGGCGACATTCCACAATCTGTTTCATCTGAATATTTTCCCGTTGAGCCGGAATATCGATCTCAACTGTCATTACTGGGAAATTTACCGTCAGGCTGAAGTACAGGGGGCATTGATCCAGTTGAATCATCCTTTTTCCACTGCCAATGCTTTCCGGGAGTTGTGGTACGGAAACATCAGTGACAGCCGTATTGCCGCGGTGGAGCGTAATATTTCCCGGTTTGATATCTGGCAGAAACAGAATATCCGGATGAATGTCACCGGCGGCACCGACACTCACACCGGCTGTTTCAGCCATCAGGAAGTGACGGTCATTGAGTGTGAAGAGTTCTCCGATGCGGCTTTGCTCAAGGCATTCAGAGAATACCGTACTGCGATGGTTGCTCCCCGGCTTGGCAGATATCTGGTCGGTGAAAGAGCCTTTCTCAATCGCGCCGCCGGAACTTTGCTGGCGGTGGATTCTCCGGAGCAATACGGTATCCGTCTGGCGGCAAAGCTCCGCAATTTCAATGCTGCCGAATACATCCGGGCATCTTCTCCGGTAGTCAGTCTGCCGGGCTGTTTTACCATTATTGACAAAAAATACAACCGTCCTTACCTGATAGAAAAAGAGTGATTATGCAAAAAAAATTCCAATCTCCGCTGGTCGGGGCCTCGATCCCCTGCGGTTCGCAGGCGGTGGCGGATTTTCTGAAACTCAAACTGGGCAATGTTGTACTTTTGAAGCTGCCCAAAGAGCGCAAAGAGGCTCTGAAAACTGTAAAAATGTGCTGTGATGCCGGAATTTATTTCACCTTGAGTGAAGTCAATGACCGCGGTTGCTGGCGTCGTCGGGAGGATGCTCCATCCCGGGAAGTGCTGGATGAGGCGATCGCTCTTGCCGGCAAGTGGTTTCTGGGGCGTTACACGATTTGTGAATCCGGCGGTATTCTTTACTGGCCGCGGGGGTACACGGTCGGCGGGGAATCTCCGTTTCCGGCGATGCCGGTGACGGAAAGTATTTCCGAAGCGCATGACCATTTTGTGAATTATCTGAAAAAATATGTGCAGTTTGAACGTGATGAAATCGGCGGTGGAGAACTTATCGGCGGAGATTCCGCACTGGTTTTTGATTACCATGCTGCCGCCGGGGTGGACTCTTTGTGTCTGGAAATGCTGCCGGGAAATTCCATGCTGATGCTTGCTTCTGTTCGCGGTACAGCACGGGCATTTGACAAGATGTGGGGCGTGCATATCGCAATGGGGTGGTACGGCGGAGCGCGTCTGGATGAGTTGTGGCTCAAACGGTGGAAACTTGCCATTTATACTGCTTACATGGCGGGGACGGATTATCTTTATCCGGAAACCGGTCACTATATTTATGCTTTCCCCGGAGCGAAACCGTATGCGTTTGATTCTCCGGAAATGTTCCGGGTGCGCGGTGAATTGCGCCAACTTTACCGGATGAGCATGATCCACACCCGTCCGGCTGGCGGACCGGCAGTAAAAATCGCACTGCTTCACGGCAGATATGACGGTTCTCCGGGATTGTGGAATCCCTATGCCTGGGGGCAGTATGACAGGTGCTGGGAAAGTTCCGGCGAGGAGCGTTCATGGGAACTTGCCGATGAACTTTTCCGCCGCACCGATCCCTTCTGCCGTACTGATCTCGGAGAGTTTTCCTTGAGCGGCAATCCGCCCTGCGGTAATTATGATATCATTTCTGCTGATGCGGATATTGCAGTCATGGAACGTTATTCTGCGATTATTCTGTTGGGGCCGAACCGGATGGATGATGAACTTTACGGTAAACTCTGCCGTTATGTGAAAAACGGCGGTCATCTGCTGCTTTCTCTGGCTCATTGCAATATCACTGATCGGCGGGATGGGAATATTGAGCTTTTCAATCACGGAGATTTGCGGGAATTGTGCGGATTTGCGGTTTCAGAAATTCTGCCTGAAGACGTAATGGGCGGCAAATTCTGCCGGGACAGCTCTTTTGCGGAATATGAATATCCATTCAGCAGTATCGGCATTGATCCATTCTGGATCGGGCGTAAAAGTACGGTAAAAATCGGTGATCGTGCGGCAGGATTGCAAATTTGTGCCGGGTTGTCGGAAACTTACGATGATACGATGGAAAAACTGGAAAGTATGCCGCTTCTGACCGAATATGCCAATGGCAGAGGGCGGGTGATCACCGTTACTTCAGTTACTCCGCCCGGAGCGGAGGGGATGCGGGAATTTTACAGCTGTATTATGCGCTGTGCAGTCAAAGGAGAAAGGGACGTTACCGATCTGCTGGCTCCTTCCGGAGTGCGCTACGCTGTTTACGGAGAAAAAGCCCACCGGATATATTACATTCTCAATACGGAATTTGATTGCGGGCAGGGGGTGAAACTGCTGGTCAATAATGTTGCGGGCAGGGAATTTTATCTGCCGGGATGCGGTTTTGCCGCACTGCATTTATTCAATGAGCAGTTGTCTTTGCTTCCGGAACTTCCGGAGAGTGAAATTATCAACGCTTCCGGGAACGATTTTATTGTATATTTGCTTGCCGGACAGGATATCGCGGCACAGAATTTTGGAGCAGATACGCTGAAGTTCCGGATCAACGGCGTGGAAACGGAACTTCTCCCCGGAGAGTATAAAAGCATCCGGGTGGAAAAAAACGTTCCGGCAGATGAAGCGGTTTCCCGCTTCTATGATCCGGAATTTCTGATCGAACCCAAATTGGAAAATGTCCGGACACGGATGCCCTACTGATGAGAGATGAATGATATGAAAAAAGTGCCGGATTTGTCGGAATTGACTTTAGATTTTCATAACGGTCAACTTTTTATGCGTTGGCAGGAGGCGGATTTGCCGGATAATGCCCGCTTGCGGGTTTGGCGCAGTCGGGAAAAAATCACCGTTGATAATCTTGCCGGAGCGGAACTGCTGGCCGATATGCTCAACCCCGGAAGTGCCCGGGATTGGTGGCGCGATCCGGCTTCATTTGTAGTCCCGCGTGATGAAACGCTGAAAAGCGAAGAAATTTTTGCCGGAAATGTGGCTGATACCGGTACTTCCCCGCAGCTGGCAAAAGGCTGGGTGTTGAAAGATGATGCTCCGCCGATCTCTCCGGCTGGCGGTCTGCACGTTCATACTCCGGAAAGCGGCGGAACTTTTTACTATGCGGTTTCATGGCACAGCGGCGAAGCGGAAAAAGCGGAATTTCTGCTTACTGCCGATGAGCCGGTGACAGTCGCGCCCGGCAAAGCGGAAATAATCCGGATCGCCGGAAATACCGGCCGCAGTGGAACTGCCGGATTGCCCATGATCGTTTATCTGCACGGCAGGGAGGGGGGATCGGCGTAGACAAAAATGGTGAACCGTGCGGCACGCATCTGCTTTTTACCGATACTTCTCTGGCGTGGCGCGAGGGGATACCGGTAAAATTTGCCGTTGAAGTCACCGACACTTTTGACGGGCGTAAAGCTTCGGAAAAGTTTGTCAAACTCACCCTTTTTGACCGGATTTGGATCGGACGGCCGCTGACGGATAAGGAATCCAATGATCCCAGAGATCATGTTCCGGCGGTCAATACCTTTTGGATGGGGTATCATACGGATATTGCCCGCGGCTGTTTTGCCCCGTATTTTTGGGACAATTACACTGAAAAGCTGGTGATGTATATCATTGATCTGGTTCAGGAAAAATTTGCGACCGATCCCAACCGGCTCTATCTTGCCGGAGGTTCCATGGGGGGGACTGGAGCGGTTCACTTATCCATGCACTTCCCCAACCGGTTTGCCGCAGCTCTGGCGTGGGTTCCGGTTTACCGTTATTCATGGGCTGAAACGGCTGGATTTCCGCAACTTGCTCCTTCCATTGAACGTATGCGCTGTACAGTAGGATTGTTTTCCCCGGATGATCCGGTGATTTCCCCGGACGGCAGAGAACTGCGGAAATATGGGGATGCGGTGCGTTTTATTTCAGATCCCACGGTGGATATGCCGCCGTTGTTTGCCACCAACGGCAGACGGGATATGTCGATCCCGTGGGTGAATAATCCGCCGTTTTTCACTGCGGCGGAAAAGGCACAGCAGGCGTTGCGGGTGATTTGGAACAACGGCGGTCACGGAATGACCGGAGAAGTCGAGGAGGTCGTTACTCCGGATGAGTTGCTCTCATACCGTCTGGATAAGCCGTTCGCCGCATTCAGTAATAATTCCGATAATTGCGATTACGGCAGCGGAGATCCGGCAGATGGAGATCTTTACGGTTGGCTCAACCGGGGGCTTGCCGTCGGAACCGTGGAGGAATCTGACAAAACGGTGATGGTGGAATTATCTGCCGGTCATGCGGAAATGGATTTCCCGGTAACCTGTGATGTCACCATCCGGCGGCGGAAACTTTTCAAGCCCGTCCCCGGTACGCATCTGCAATGCCGGATCGACGGCGCAGAAGTGCCGGACTGTATTGTCAATGAAAACGGCTTGCTGACGGTGAAAAATATCACGTTCAGCAAGCCGGGAAAAATAACGCTGTTCTTATCTCAACGGTAGAGGAAGTTGAGCAGCAGTTTGCAGCCTTCAGACAAGCTGGCAACCTCCACCCACTCTTCGCGGGTGTGGACTTTGCCGCCGCGAACCACTCCAAAGCAGATCGCCGGGATCCCCATGGACAGCGGGATATTGCAGTCTGTTGATGATGGACCTTCCATGTGTTCCATATTCAGCACTTCATGGACGGTGTCGATGTAGCGATTGAGCAGATCGTTGTAACGGACGGGATCGATTTCTGCTCCGCAGGGACGGTCACCGAGTTTTTCCACTTCGACTTCGACACCGGTTGCGCGGAAAGCCTCGATGGTGCTGAAGAACATCTTTTCCATTTTTGCCAGACAGTTGCGGTTGTCGGAACGGTATTCAAAGAGCATTTCCGCACTCTGGGCGATGGTGTTTACCGAGGTGCCGCCGGAAATGCCGCCGACATTGTAGGTGGTTTTGCTGTCGCCTTCCACGGGGACTTTGACCGTATAAAGCATATTGATCATGCTTGACAGCACATGGATGGCATTCCGGTTGCCGAAGTGGGCGTATGAGTGACCGCCTTCGGTTTTTACCACCACTTTGTAACGGTGGGAACCGACTGCCCGGGTGACGACCCGGTGCATGCAAGTGGAATCCAGCGAGATCAATTCTTTGACCCGGCTGCCGTAAGTTTCCATAAGTTTGCGGCAGCCTTTGAGATTGCCCAGTCCCTCTTCGCAGGAGTTGGCGACAAAGAGATAACCGCCTTTGTCCGCCGGGAAGTTATCCTTGAAAAATCTTGCGCCGACCATCAGCACGGCTAAATTGGCAGTGTCGTCATTGACACCGGGGCAGTACATGTAACCGTTTTCCTCCCGGAAAGGCATCGGTTCCATGTCGGGAAATACGGTGTCGGTGTGCGCCATTACCACCGTGACCGGTTCGCCGGGACGGACATTTACCGGAGCTGTGACATTGAGTGCTCCGTCGATTTCAACATTCTCAAAGCCGTTGGCGATGAACCAGTTTTTGCAGAATTCCGCCCGTTTTTCCTCATGGTGTGACGGAGCGGGGATCTTGCAGAGATCCCGAAGCAATTGAGCGATCTCCTCCTGGGAATTTGCGGCATAAGCGGTATAAAGTTCTTTGATATCCATTATTCAGTCCCCTTAAAGTTTGACCACGCCGAATCCGTTGGTATCGACGGAAATATCCACGCCGTAAGGTTTGCTCATTTCAGCAAAGTGTTCGATGATGCCCATGCCGGTCTCTTTGCGGGGGAAACCGCCGCGGGAACGGGGTTCATTGAACATCTCTTCCACGGGCATGAAGACCATTTTGGTCAATTCGCCGTTTTCCACTTCCCAGTAGGGGATGACTGCTTTGAACATGATCGGATCGTAGCACAAGCCGCGTTTGCCGTTGTCGGAGCGGTTGTTGAAAAGCACATCCAACCGGTCGTTGCCGTTGAGTTTCTGTTTGGCGAACATGCCGTCGGGCGCGCGGAAGATGGTTTCCAGCTGGTTGATGAAGTCGCCCAGACAGAAGAAAACGGGTTTGCCTTTGTAAATTTCCACCGGACGGAGCAAGTGGGGACCGGTGCCGATGACGGCATCCGCTCCGGAATCGATACAGTGGTGGGTAAATTCAATGGAAACCGGGTCAACGGTCTCTTTGTCTTTGCCGTAAAGTTCATGGTTGTGCATGGATACGATCACGTAATCCGCCATGAAGCGGGCTTCGGCGATGGCATCGGCGATCCGTTTTTTATCATCCGGATTGATGAAGTAGGCGGTTTCAGCTTTGTCGCCCTCTTCAAACATCAGCTGACCGAAAGGCTGTTCGCCGGGTTTCAGCTGGGGCAGGTAGCCTTCGGCGCGGATGATTTCGGTACGGATATTGATATTGAGCATATCGGCGAGGCGTTTGAGATCTGCCATTTCCGCTTTGGGCAGCCGGTATTTGCGGGAAACCCGGATGCCGTTGAGGCCGGGGCGGCCGGGGAGGGAAGCGGTTTGTTCTCCAGCCATACACTCCGGATTGAAACTCATGCTGCAGCTGATCAGGGCGTATCTGCCGCTGACGGTATCCAGATAGACCGGACGGGAAGCATCGGCGAGATTCATACCGGTGCCGGAAAAGGGCATCTGTGCCTGATTGAGATAGTAGATGGTGCGTTCCAGACCGCCGTAAGCGTAGTCCAGCGCGTGGTTGTTGGCGGTACTGACGACATTCATCCCGAATTTGCGCACATCGTCAATAACTCCCGGAGGAGCGCAGAGCCAGCTGCCGCCGCTTTGAGCTGCGCCGTAGCACTCAAAATTGTGAACGGTGGTTTCGAGGTTTCCGAAACGGAAGTCGCCCTGCATGATGAAGTCCCGGACTTCGCTGAATCCGGCATATTCTCCCTCGATGGGCAGACGGCGGGTGATCATGGCATCTCCGGTAGCGGTACACCGGAACTTCGGAATAAATGAACTTTTCATTTTGTATTTCCCCAAAAGTCTGGTTGGTTTACGGTTCTATAGAATATAGCATGGATACCCGGTTATTTCAAGCGTAACTGCGGCTCAAGAAGTGCAAAAACGGAGAACAGACTATTGGCTGTTCTCCGTTTTCTGTATGAACCGGCATTCATATCCGGCAGTTTACCTGCCGTTATTTGACCGGGTTCCAGTAATCCTGTCTGGCATTGTCATTGGGGCAGAGATTGCTTTTGCCGCTGGGATCTCCGGAAAGTTTCACATTGTATCCTGCTTCAAACGTTGCGTGTCCGTCCGTCCATACCGCATTGATGCCGCCGTGGATATCCGCCGCCGGTGACCAGGCGGACAAGGCAAAGCTGTGGATGGAATAAAGTCCGCTGCTCGGAGTGCAAACTGCATTGTCGGCACACATGATGACATTGCGTTTGATATTGCCCTCTTTGCGCGGTTTGCCATGGCGTCCGGTCACATTGGGATACCATGAACTGCCGAGAAACCAGCCGTTATAACCGTATGATACATTGTTGGTACCGGTCGATCCGCTGAAATGACCATTCGGGAAAAAATCTCCCGGGCTGGGATGCATTTGGAATGAGTTTCTGCCGCGGTAAGTTTCGGCATTGCCTGCCTCCATTGGCAGGTTGACCATGGTCGGGCAGAAGAAGACCTCCCGGACATTCATAAATCCGCACCAGTACAGCAGGGAAACCCAGGTGTATTTGGCGACAGTGGCGGAATCGCTGTTGTCTTCGACCATGCCTCCGTGTGCCGGAGCAAAATAACCGTCAAAGGTGTCCCGGTACATGGAGTGTGCCGTACCG
This sequence comes from Lentisphaerota bacterium, assembly GCA_015061495.1. GTDB lineage: Bacteria > Verrucomicrobiota > Lentisphaeria > Victivallales > Victivallaceae > UBA1784. The sequence continues at coordinate 39,114 of SUWL01000002.1, read as the reverse complement.
AGCTGTTTGAGATTGGATATACAGCTGGCGGAGCGTCCTCTTTCTCTGGCGGCATTGAGTGCCGGCAGCAGTATCGCTGCCAAAATGGCAATTATCGCAATGACGACCAGCAATTCGATCAGGGTGAAACGGGATTTTTTCATGATGCATCGACCTTTCTGATATTGAAATGTTTACATTTGTGATGCCGGTGGATTATTCTCCGGAGAGTTGGACATTTTCAAATACGATCTGACTTCTGGAAAAGACCAGCAGATTGATGGAGAAGTATTCGATTTTTTTATCGCCGGTATTTTCCGGGATCTGTACACTGCCTTTGAATTCCTTGAATTCATCACCGCTGACCCGGCTTTCAAGAGCGAGGATGGTAGTGACGTAACGGCAATTTTTGTTGAATCCGTTGAGCTGTACCGCAAAACCGGCGTTGCCTTTGGCGCGGAGTGAAACATTGACTTTTTTACAATTTTTCAGATGCATGATCTGGCAGGAAACGGGCAGCACGGACTTGTCGGTTTCGATCAGCAGAGCGTTGCCTTTCTGATCTGAAGCTGGCAGAACTTCCACATTGACCGTCGGACGCATATTCCGGATCTGCCAATTGATCGGATCGCCTTTCTGATTTTTTTCAAAAGTTCCGTTGACCGGAAATTCTGCCGCTGCCAGTGCAGTGGTCAGGATCGCGGACATAAAGAGTGATTTAAGCAGAGTTTTCATGATTTGTTTTCCTTTCTTTTTTTAGTTGTTAAGGATTTCGGAACTCTGTTTTACCGTTTGATCGTTGAATCGTTGTGCCGGACCTGCAGTTTGCGGAGCAGCCCGTTGAAACTTTGATATCCGGCAGGTATCCATCTGCTGTTGCCGCCATGACCGCCGAATGCCGACCAGAAAAAGTAACTTCCCCGTCCGGCGAAGTCGAACGTTTTGCTTTTGCCGTCAACGGCAAAGGTTATCCGGTCGGCACTTTTGATCACTTTGACCGTTGTCCAAACATTCGCCGGGACCGGCAATCCGGTGTCAAACTGCTTGATATATCCGTGGAAAGTGTGGAAATATGCTCCTTTGAGTATGCCGTTGGCAATGATCAGTTCCAAGCCGCAATCCCGGTAATCTCCGCAGCGCAGCAGCACTTCATTATTGGCAGAGGCTCTTTTGATTTCAAATTCAAGGGTGAATGGTGCGGCGCGGGGGATCATCTCTTGAGGCAGGACCATATAGTTGCCTTTGCCGTCAAATTTGAGCATCCACTGACCATTTTCGTTGACCCACTCCGGGGCATAACTGACGAACTCTTTTGGCAGTATTTTGTTACCTTTTGCCCGGATGGAACGGGCGACTGAATAGGCGTCGTCCCAGTTGCCTGCCAGAGAAATTTTCCACTCCGGGGATTCGGTGTTGTTCACGAATAAGCCCTGTGCCGGAGAAAATACCGTTTTGATATCCGGTATTCTTTGGGCGGGCAGGGAAATGGTTACCGGTTTTTTGGTACTTTCGCTCCAGATGGTCATTGATTCCAACGTGCCTTTTGCCGGACGCAGAGATATTGCCGGAGAACGGAAAATTTTCCCGCTCCGGGTGATGGCGCGCAACTGCAGCTGCGGATATTTGGAGCGCGGGCGGATCACGGTGTCGATGGTACCGTCAGCGGCATTGAGCGGATGCGGATTATCCACCAGGACATCTGCCCGGTGAAGTTCCATAAAGATGTGCTGTCCAAGCATTTTTGCCTGACGTCCCTCTTTCATGACAGTATTGAGATCAAAAGAGATGGCAGGCAATCCCTGATATTCCATGACGAACGAAGGATTTTTCTGCATTTCAGACAGGGGGAGTTTCAGAATGAAATTGCCTCTGCCGGTGCTGAAATAGTTATTCACGCGCATCTGGTTGTTGACCGTCAAACCGGCATTGAAGCACTCCCATGCGGACCGGGCGGAACGCAGCTGCCATTTCGTTGTTTCCGGGACGGACAATTTACCCCGCAGGAATCCGACCTGATGACTGCAGGTATAGCGTCCCTGAAATACGGCATACACTCCGGGATCAAATTCCTGATTGCGGTCAAGTGCGTAAAGTTCCTGATGGTTATCAATGATTTCCAGAGAAGCGAGTTCTTCATTGCCTTGCAAAGCTGCTTTTACGCGGATCGAACCGTCTTTTTGTTCGACTGCATCGAATGACCATTTTGAGGGGGTGAATATTTCCCGCAGCGGTATCCGGCTGTAAAGATAGCGGATATTGGTGCTGGGGGTTATCCGGGTGAAGTCAAAGTTTTTGTAAGTGGTCGATTTGCCGTTGTGTACGATGTCAAGTTCATAATTTACCGCCTGGATTTTGGCAAACTGTTCCGCCGGGAAACGCCAGGTGACCGCCCGCAATTTTGCCGGGTCGATCTTTTCGGCGGGGAGGGTGATCAGCGTATTTCCCTGTCCGTCAAGCAGCCGCAATGCCGCCTGAACTTCTCCGGTAAAGGTGCCGTCGGGGATATTGAGCAGTTCCAGATGGAGTACTTCGCCCAGACGGATGCATTGGGGGATGCTCAAAATCAGATCGGGGATGGTGGCATCATCTCCAGGACGGGGAGTTAGGGGAGTTGCGTCATAACAGCTTCTGGCATAGGCGATCAGCCTTTCCAGAGTGCGCCCGCTGGAAACGGTCGGCTGAAAAGAGGTATTTTCATAGGCTTCGTTCCATTCAAAAAGCATGATCATGTCGGGATTGATTTTGGCAGCTTCACCGAGATAAGTGCGGATGGCTTCGGTGCCGAATTGTCCGTTGGTGGATGCCGAACCGAAGTTGATATATCCGTGTCTGGCATAAAGACCGAGCAATTTGCCTTTATGTTCCGGTTTGGCGATCTCCTCTTTGAGAACCGGCATGATATATTTGTTCCAGAGGGCGGTCGGCAGAGTATGATAGGGGTATTCTCCGGCATTGTCAACATAAAATTCGTGACAGCGCAGCTGCAAGCCATCGTAGATGGATAAAGATTCCCGGACTTTGGCGCGGAAATTTTCCACATCTTCCCGGGTAACTTCCAAGCCCCGGCTGCTTTTTTCATTAAAGGTATTGTAAAGTTCCAGAAACGGCAGTTCTGCGACGATGATAAACGGCGGGACTTGCGGATCGGCGCGCAATTTGGTGATAAATGTGCGCAGATGACCCTGACTTACCGGCGCGCTGCTGCCGTAGTTCCAACAGACGATTTTGCCGTCGATCCTGGCGGTATGGGGAGATTTGCCCGCTTCGATCATCATATCGCGCATTCTCTGGTAGTAGTTTCCGGAAAGTTCCGAAGAGATGATGACAAACGCATGTTCGTAATCTTTGATATTTTCCTGCTGCAGATATTTCAGGTGATTGCGGTGGGTCGATTCGTAGCAAATGGCAGCGAAGCCGTCCAAGCCATATTGTTTGGCGACTTCCACATCCCGGAGGAAGCCGTTTTTCTCTCCGTTGCCCTCTCGCAGTGAAGAGTCATTGTAAAGCGGACGGTCGATAAAGTGATTCTGCAGATTTTGTGCCGGATAATACGGTTGTCTTTCGGCATAAATTTTGATTTTTTTCAAGGTTTTCTCCGGGCGTGGATAAGACCAGTTCATATCCTGTACCGTCCGGGTATAATCCAGTTTTGCCGGAGCAGCGGAGATTTTTGCCGGTATACATGCAATCAATAGGATAAGTGCATGAAATATAAAAGTTTGCAGATGTCGAACTGGCATTGGATACCTCCTTGTCTTTCTGTAAGTAAAACTAATCACCTGTTCTGCAAAACCACCGCATCAAGTCATCACGGAAAATTATTAAACGGATGCCCGGAGGCGGCTGCATTTTTTTTGTATTTGATTATAAAATATCATAAGTTTTTTTTTTTTTCAAACGGTTATGTCTGTCGATCTGCATTTTTTTGAAAAAATTTTTGTCACAAACTGTCGAAGAGGCAATTTTCCCCGATAATATTCACTGTATCCTTGAGAATGCGGATGATTTTGCGGATAAAATGGCATAAATTACTGCAAATTTGCCATTGATTCGTCAAAATTACCATTGATATTTAACCGGGAGATGCTATTTTAAGATATCGTCAGGAGATATCTTTTCAACAAACATAAGGTGTTAAGCTATGAAAGTCAAGTTCGGAGTTATCGGAGCCAACCCCAAATTGCGTGCCAATCTGGTATTCTATAATTTCAACCGCGAAAAGGGGGAATTGACCGCCTTGTGTGACAACGATCCGGATTCATTGGCAGCATTCCGGCAGGCTTATCCGGACATGGCAAATGTCAGAACTTATTCCGACTACCGGGAGCTGCTTGCCGATCCGGAAGTTGAAGCTGTTTTTATCATGGTGCGCGACGGGATGCATGAAGAGATGGCAGTTGCCGCTTTAGAAGCTGGAAAGGACGTTTTTCTGGAAAAACCCATGGCGATCACCATCGAGGGGTGCGACCGGATTCTGGAAACCGCTTACCGTACCGGGAAAAAATTGATGATCGGGCATAATATGCGCTATATGGATTTCGTGCTGAAAATGAAAGAAGTTATCGATTCCGGCATTATCGGAGAGATCCAAAGTGTCTGGTGCCGTCACTTCGTCAGCTACGGCAGCTGCTATTTCCGCCATTATTGCGCTGAACAGCAGAGCTGCAACGGCTTGCTGCTGCAAAAAGGCGCGCATGATATCGACATTATCCACTGGCTTACCGGCGGATATGCCAAACGGGTCGTCGGTATGGGCAGATTGTCGGTTTACAACCGCACTGCCGACCGGCTGAAACCGGGAGAAAAGCCCGACCGTCTGGCATCTTTTTCGCAGGATTGCTGGCCGCCGCTGGAAATCAAAGGTTTGAATCCGAATATGGATGTGGAAGATCACTCCATGCTTCTCATGCAGCTGGACAACGGTATTCAGGCATCCTATGAACACTGTATGTACGCTCCGGACAGTGAACGTAACTACACCTTTATCGGTACGAAAGGGCGGGTGGAAAACATCGGCGATTATCATGGAGACACCAGTATCCACGTCTGGACACAGCGCGGATACCGCAATGAGCCGGATATCGTCTATCATCTGAAAGCCAAAGAGGGCGGCCACGGCGGGGCAGATACTCTGATTGTGGACGCGTTTCTGGATTTTGTCCGTTCGGGGGTGGTTCCGTCAGTTTCTCCGGTAGCGGCACGCAATGCGGTCGCCGCCGGAGTGCAGGGGCATTATTCCATGCGCAACGGCAATATCCCGGCGGATATTCCGCCGCTTCCGGAAGAGTTGATACGCTACTTTGAAAACGGTCAGAAAAAATAATCCGCCGCGATCCGGGAATTTTTATTCTCCATAACCATGCGCAATGCCGGATCAAGTATTTCCCCGCAATAACGGAACTTTCTGGCAGAAGCGTTTATTTTTTCCGCACCCATGGGACAGCTGATTTCACTTACATTTTCATTGCCGGCATCTGACATGATTTTTTTCCTTGAATTTTGTTTTTATCAGCCAAAATGTTCCAATGGCAAACAATATAATGCTTATGATTTGAGATGGTGAGAGGATATTACTGACAAGCAATCCGCGATCGTCATTCCGGAAAAATTCCAAAATAAACCTGCCGGTCGGAACCAGAATCAAATACCACGCACTCCGGTATTTAAAACGGATCAAATAAAACAATATAATAAATATAACAACTAAATATGCACTTTCATAAAGCTGTACCGGGACCAGCGGTGTTGAACCATGGTGAATATACGGTAAGGAACCTGCCGGATAACTTACTCCGAATATTTTTGCCGGGACACCATAACAACAGCCTCCTAAAAAACAGCCGATCCTGCCCAATGCCTGGGCAATTGCAAACGATGGCAAAAACAGATTCAACAGATGATCATATTTCAAAGCACATATCCGGGAATAACCAAAAAGAAAAAATATTCCACCGATCAGCCAACCATAAAAGGTTAAACCATATCCGAATGGATTATTTATCAGAGCTTTTATCCCGCCGCGCAATATAATGTCGGCAACAACGCCGCCGATAACTCCGAACAAAAAAGTCAGAGGAATTGCAGGCATCACCTGATTTTCCAATTCAGCTGATACCTGCATCCTCTTTAATTGAAAAAAAATCAAAAATGCAGCAGCGGCTATTCCCATCCCGGTAAAAAATGAAAACATCGCGAGTTTCTCTCCGCAGAATTCAATATATCGAAACATGAATACAGCCGCTGCTCCCGGTGATTACTTGTCACGTTTTTTATTCAAAATGGCAACAATACCGCTGGCGATATAGAGACCTCCGGTCGCAGTTCCCCACAACATACTGCCAAAACCGACAAAACCGTTGATCAAAATAAAAATACCGCCAAGCAGCACAACAATACCTGTAATCAGAGAATGTTTCCCTTTTCCCATAAAAGAAAGAGCAAAACAAAGAATGCTTACCAGTACAATAAACCAGAAATATCCGGCAACACCGCCAGCAGCAGCAGCTTCCGCAGCTTTAACGGCTTCAAGGTCAGTTGCTCCTTTTTCAACGGCTTCCATTTTCGCCGCTTCTTCGGCAACTGCAGCGGTAGCTCCGGCGCAAATCAATGCGCACAAAGTATTTGGCAAACTGGTGATAAAACCGACCAATCCGCAAATCCATGCTGCATTTGATTTTTTCTTTTGTTCGTTGACATTCACTGTGATGTTTGAGTTTTCCATGATTTTTCTCCTTTTTTAAGTTTGGAAATCCCGTTTTACCTCTTTGCAGTACACAAAAAAAGATGCACCGCACTGGCTGTGTTAATCGAGGGTACTTGCAAACCCGGAACTCCACAACAGCAGAACGGTGCATCCAATTTTTCCACTATAAGGGTATGGATACACTGATTCAATGCGTGCCGGAGTTCCAAATAAAAAAGGTTGCAAGTTTTTCGATTAGAACAGCACTTCTTCAGTTTTTAATTGATTTCAGAAATTTTTATTACCTGATGTCACCTCCTTTGAGATTGTTGATGACTTTAATATACAACCTGTTGGGAAGTTTGTCAAGTTATTTAAATTCTGCCGTTGATATTGCTGTCGTTTTCTTCCGGAATTTGCGTTCCCCCCGATCAACCCAGTTTTATCTGCTTCTATAATCGGTCGTATCAGATAAAATATGACACCGGAAGTGAAAAATTTTATATAAATTTTGAATTTTTCTTGTTTTTAGCGGCAAAACGCTGTATCTTAAAAAAACGTCATTGTCCTGTTTGTGGTGATGTAAGTTTCACAAAATTCGGGACATTACCAAAAAAGCAACAGGGATGTATGTACACGACCAGAACAACTGTATTAAAAAATATCGCCGCCGGAAATGAGGTCGCGTGGAATGACCTTTATGTTATCTATCATCCGCTGATATTGTCCTGCGCCATGAAACGCGGAGTGCCGGTCGCTGATGTGGATGATATCATCCAGCAGGTGATGCTCGCGCTTTTCAACAATGGCAAATTTATTTATTCCCGGCAGAAGCATGGACTTTTCCGCAGTTATCTCGGCGGCATCATCCGCCATAAAATCTGTGATTACTTCCGCAAACAGCCCGCCACACCGGGACCGGGTGCCAATGAGGAATGTGACGATTCGTTTGAAAAAAATTTTCTCGCCGAATACCGCACTTACGTCATCAAAGAAGCTCTCGGCGAATTGAAACACCATGTCCGCCCGGAAATTTTTGAAACTTTTTATCTCTGCTGTATGCAGAACCGTCCGGATAAAGAAGTCGCTGAAATTCAGCAAATCCTCCCCAATACCGTGACCGCCAGAAAAAAACGGTGCCGGGAAATTATGAAAAATATCATTGAAGAACTCAACTTTTCCGATCCGGAATTGAATATCCCGTTATTATGATCGCCTGTCTTAAAAACTCTGTACCACCGGCATTGCCGGAGAATCTGTCTTTGCTTGCGGTTATCGGGCATGGCGGCGCCGGAAACATCTATATGGTTCAGGACATCACCGGTAAAAAACTTGCACTGAAAATTATCCGTCCCGATTGGCAGACCAATGAGCTGAATGCCATCACTCTCCTGCGGGAGCTGTCACCCCATCCGGCGTTGGCGCAGGTGTATCAAACCGGGAAGTTAAGTTCCGGAGAGTTCTATTACACTATGGAACTTGCGGATAATATTTCCGGCGATGATTCCTCATACCGTCCGGATACTCTCGCCGCCAGAATTACTGATTCGTCAATGTCCCTTGCTGAAATACTTCAATTATTCATCTCTCTTGCTCAAGGAATGCAGCATCTGCATGATTCGGGAATATACCACGGTGATATCAAACCGGAAAATATCATCTTTGTCAACGGGATGCCTAAATTTGCCGATTTCGGCACTCTCGGTTCCGGGGCAGCCGGGACTGCCGGATTCATCCCGGATAATCCGCAGTCCGGAATTGACCGGGATTGTTACGCCTTGTGCAAAACATTTTACTGCGCATGGAGCAAACTTGATGCTGCTGATTGTCCCATCCCTCCGGAAAATTGTAATTCACGCGAATTGACATGTGCCGGCAAAATATATACTTCCGGCTGCTCTCCGGTGGCATCCCAAAGATTTGCCGGTTCCCAAGCTCTGCTCGCCGCTTTGCAGACCGCACAGAAAAAATTGCTCTCGCCGGCAGTTTCCCGGAAGTGGCGGTATATGACTGCTGCCGCAGTGCTGCTGTTATCGCTGGCAGCTGCACTCTATGTGATCCGCAGGCAAGTCGCATCAGCCCAAGTGGAACAACAGCGTATCGCACAGGAACAGCACGCGCAGGAACTGCAGCGTATCGCGGAACAGTACGCGCAGGAACAGCAGCGTATCGCGGAACAGCACGCGCAGGAACAGCAGCGTATCGCCGAACAGCACGCGCAGGAGCGACATGATAAAATAAGATTGTTTATGGCTAAACTGTCTGTTAAAAACAGCGAAACATTCACCGGACATTTCCAGCCTGTGCGCCGCGATTTCAGAGATATGTTTGAGGCAGTAAACCGGGAGTTTCCGGAAGAACTTGACCCGGCATTCAGAAAATATGTCAGCGACTTCTACCGGGATGGGGACTCGTTTCTCAAATTGCGGAAACTGCTTTTGTCAGGAAATTTGAGCGATGAGGAGTTTTTGAAATTGTACGAGGAAGAAAAATACAAAGAACGCTTTATCGACTTGAATCTCCGGCAGTTTTTGGCATCTAAAGAAAACAACAAGCATATTAACAAGGTAATACGCGTTTATTACAGCAAAATTAACGGTAACAACATGCCATGCCGCCGCCGCGATCCGGGATCTTTTACCGGCAGAATCAGCCAGTGATACCGGCGGATTTACCGCTTACTTCAGTGTGAAGATTTTGGATACGGGAAAGATGATCCTGACCGGCATGCTGCTGCTCCTTGAGTTTACAGTTGATTGATCTCATGCAACGGCGGATATCCGGGGGCTTGCGGTGCTTGAATAAGTTCCGGAGCCGCCCAGCGGATCGCATTGCCGATGACCAGCAGAACGTTGCGGTCATAGTAATTGCGGTAAGTTTCATGTCCGGGCTGGAAGTAGAAGATCCTGCCCCTGCCGCGTTCAAAGGTCACGCCGCTGCGAAAGACATTCCCCCCCTCAAACCAGGACGCAAAGATGACTTTGCCATCCTCCGGGATATCGAATTTTTCCCCGTACATCTCCTCATGTGCCAACTCAAAATAATCTCCGATCCCCCGGGTGATCGGGTGATCCGGCGCGAGATTCCACAGGATCGTTCTCTCTCCGGCTTCCCGCCATTTCAGCGTGCAGGAAGTGCCGGTGCAGCGTTGGAATATTTTGGCAAAGTGTCCGGAATGAAGCACGATCAATCCCATTCCGGCAAGGATCCGGTCGTGAACATTTTTTACCGTTTCATCGTCAACTTCGTGGTGTGCCCGGTGTCCCCACCAGATGAGGACATCGGTATTTTCAAGGATCTCCGGCGGCAGACCGTTGCCGGGTTGATCCAGCCATGCACAGCGGATTTCCAGATCGTCGGCGGCAAGACCGTTTTTCAAGGCGGTGTGAATGCCATCCGGATAGATCTCCCGGACGGCAGGGTTCTCTTTTTCGTGGCGGAACTCATTCCAGATCGTAACGTTGATTTTTTTCATAAATATTCAATTCCCGATGTTTACCGGTTTAATATATCCGTGATTTCCGGAAAAAACAAGCTGCCGTGACCCCCATTGGCGATTTTTGCCGTTTTCTGTTCCGGGCACCTGGCAATATCCGTAAAAAACGCAGTCCGGTCAAAATTCCCGGACTGCGGCAGATGATAATCGTGATATTCCGGAATATCAGCGTTTGGCAATGAGCATTTTGCGGATCATGTCGATCGGGATCACGAGGAATGCCAGCAGTGCGCAGATGCCCCATGAACGCCAGGTGAGCGGTTCGACTTCAAGCACTTTGCCGCCAAAGGTGACAAAGAGGTACTGCAAACCGATGATGCTCAACATGACGATGATGAAGTTTTTGTTGCGGCCCAAACCTTCAAAAGGATTCAGGTGGCTGGTTCTGGCATTGAAACCGTTGAATGTGATCGCCATCATAAAGGTCGCAAAGAGCGCAGTTTTCAAATAAGTGTGATCCACATCGCCGAACAGCTGCTGAACCGGTTTTACAAAGAGAATCGCCAGACAGATAAAGGTGATGTAGAATGCACTGATCAGGATCTCGGTGAACATGGCTTTGGTGACGATGCTTTCCGAGCGGGGGATCGGCTTGTCTTTCATATACTCCTTGAGTGCCGGTTCGCTGCCAAAGGCGATTGCCGCCAGAGTATCCATGGCGAGATTTATCAGCAGCAGCTGGATGACGGTCATAACGACATTTTCTCCGAACATCGGTCCGATGAAACATGAGAGGACGGCGGCAACGTTGACGGTCAACTGGAAAATGAGGAATTTCCGGATGCTTTTGAACATGGTTCTGCCGTAGAGGATCGCTTTTTCAATAGATGAGAAGTTGTCATCCAGGATCGTAATGTCACCGGCTTCTTTGGCAACTTCAGTACCGCTGCCCATGGCAAAACCGACATCAGCTTTTTTCAGCGCAGGTGAGTCATTGACCCCGTCACCGGTCATGCCGACGACCAGATTGAGATCCTGGGCGATACGCACCAGGCGGCTTTTATCGGTGGGCAGGGCGCGGGCGACGACCCGCAGATCCGGCAGAAGTTTTTTCAACTCATCATCACTTTTTTCCGCCATTTCAGCCGAGGTCAGGGCGATATCCTGCGGGCGGGCGAGCAAACCGGCTTCTTTGGCGATAGCCACGGCGGTTTCTTTGCGGTCACCTGTGACCATGACCACCTGGATGCCGGCATTTTGAACTTCATGGATCGCATCGACAGCCTCTTTGCGGACATTGTCCCGGATGCTGATCAGGCAGACCAGAGTCAGGTCGGAGTCATCTTTTTCGCCTTTGGATTTGGCAACTGCCAGCAAACGCATTGAACGTCCGGCCTGGGTATCGAGATAGGCGGTCAGGAAGTTCTTTTCCACAAGTTCCTTTTCCACGCCGTTTTCATCGATGTATCTGGTGCAGTTGTCGATGATTTTTTCCGGTGCGCCCTTGATGTAGGTGATGACTTCACCATTCCGGCAGACCGTGACACTGGAACTCTTTTTATTGGAATCAAAGGCATTGAATGCTCTGACTTCCTCTTTATTCATCGTTTTCGCCGCTTCGGAATCCACCAGAAATGCCATCAGAGCCCGGTCGGTACTGTTTCCGCCGATGATGGAATTGTCGCTGACGGCAGCGCTGTTATTTACGCCGATACCGGTGATCACATCCAGTGCCAGCGCGGAAGGCATCTTATTCAGTGCCTCAAAGGGACGGACATTGCCGGTGACCAATTCGACGACAGAAAGACGTCCTTCGGTAATAGTACCGGTTTTATCGCTGAATAGAATACTCAAACTGCCGGCGGTTTCCAGACCGTTGATTTTTCTGACCAGCACGTTGTCTTTTGCCATTTTCAAACTCTGCAAAGAGAGCAGGATCGAGGTCAGCATCGGCAGACCTTCCGGAACGGCACAGACGATGATCGTAACGGCAACGGTGATTGCATTCATGATCAGTCTGATCCACTGGTAGATATCTCCGGGAAGGTCGCCGGTCAGGAAGGTTTTTGCCAGGATCCCCGCTACGATGGCAATGGCACCGATATAGCCGAACATGGAAATTTGACCTGCCAATTTGCTCAATTTGACCTGCAGAGGAGTTTCACGGGTATCTTCCTGGACTTCGAGGGCAAGTTCGCCAAAGAGAGTCTTATCGCCGACGACTTTTACTTCCATGTACGCTTCACCGCCGCAAACAACGGTCCCGCGGTAAGCGTAATGCTGATTCAACAGATCTTTGACATCGTATCCGGCACTTTTATCCGTCTGCGGAATTTTGGCAGCTTCTTCAGTTTCGCCATTCAGGGCGGCTTGATCGACTTTTATTGCTCCGTCAACTATTTCACCGTCGGCGGGGATTTTATCTCCAGCCTGCAAAAAGACGACATCTCCGACCACGACTTCACTGACATGGATCTCTGCCAGTTTGCCGTCGCGGATGACTTTTGCCATTTCTTTGGCTTCTTCTTCAGCTTTCAGCGCCGATGCTTTATTCTCCTGACTGCTTTCGCTGATCGAAGCAACCCCGTTGGCGATCAGAATGGCGATCAGGATACCGACCGGTTCGAACCACTCTGCCTGTTTGAGGAAAAACAAAACCACCTGGACGACCAGTGCGACCAGCAGGATCATGATCATCGGATCCTGAAAACCCTCGAGGATCTTTTTCCACAATGGATCCGGCGGGATTTGGGTTAAAGTATTTGCACCATGTTTCTGACGACTTTCGTCAACTTCCTTTGACGTTAATCCGCGAGGTGTCATTTTTTTCTCCTGAATATGAGGTGATTTCCAAACGCCTCAAAAATTTTGAAATTCATCGCTGCGACCTTAAAGCAGGGTGCTTGACGGAGATTATTTATTTTGACAGGATATGTCCAAACTGCCGTATTGACCTCTCCGACACAGAAATTTCAATTTATTTTTGAATGACGTTTGCAATTGCCCCGTGTTAATATTTACAACCAAATCACTACCGCCCGGATATGTTTGCCGTGCAGTAGTGAACACTTTTTTATATGTGATTGCTTGCTTTAATCAACTACATCTTTATGGCAACGGCTTGGCAAAAGCTCGAAACAGCCGTTCGCAAAAACACCGTGATCATTAGCAATATTTGTCAACGATGCTCTGCAGACCGCCTTTGTGACCGATTCCGGTGGCTTCAAATTTCCATTCGCCATTGTGGAGATAGAGCCGTCCGAATTCGATGGCAGTTTCGATGGAAAAGTCTTCGCAAAGTTCGTATTTGCAGAGCTCTTCACCGGAATCGGAATCGCAGATGCGGATGTATGAATTTTGTACCTGTCCGAAATTCTGGCGGCGTGCATCGGCATCGTAGATGGAAGCGGCGAATACGATCGACTTGATCTTGGGAGAAACTTTGGTCAAATCGACGATGATCTGCTCATCATCACCGAATTCGCTGTTGCCGCCGGTACGGTCATCGCCGGTAGACTCGCATGCCCCGTCAGCAGATTTGGGGTTGTTGTAATAGACGAAAAAGTTTTCAGCCGGAATCTTTTTGTCTTCTCCGAGCATACATGCGGTGGCATCCAGGTCGAAATCAGTTCCGCTTTCGGCGGGATCCCAACCCAAGCCGACGGTGATGTGCTGCAGTCCGATAGCGACCCGTTGTCCTTTTTGCAGATTGATAGCCATGTCTTTTCTCCTGAATTGATATTATTGTTTGAACAGTTCTGAAATCATCCTGTTTACCAAAGATATTTCTCTCTTAAAATATCCACGAAGTTGTCGGTGGCATAAGGAGTTCCGATCGCCCGGAATTTCCAATTACCGTTGTGGCGGTAAAGCTCTCCGAATATCATGGAACATTTGCCGTTGAATTCTGCATCGCGTGAGAGGTCGTAACGGAACATTTCCTGACCGCGGGCATCGACCGCCCGGATAAAAGCATTCTCGACCTGACCGAAATTCTGTTGATTTTGGATGCCCTGATAGATGGAAACCACGAAGACGATTTTTGAATATTCGCTGCCCATATTGTTCAATTTGACGACCAGCTGTTCATCATCGCCATCGCCGTCTCCGGTGCGGTTGTCCCCGGTGTGGTAAACGTTACCGGAGAAGTGGCGCAGGTTATTGAAAAATATAATATCTCCGCCTTCCAGTTTCGGATTGCCGACATTGGCGACTTTGTCATTCTCGTCCAGCATAAAAGCGATTGCGTCCAAATCGTAATCCGCCTGTTTTTTGGAGAACAGACCGGACAGAAAACCACCCTTTTTTTCTGCGACATCCCATCCCAGACCGATCGTAACATTGGAAAGATCGAATTGATCTTTTTCAAGATTGATAGCCTGACCCTTTTTTAAATTGATAGCCATAATTTCCCTCACATCTCCGGTAACCCGGTCAGGAGCAGCAAGGCGCATATTTCCGGCTGACATTTGTTCAACAATTGCAAAGAGCTGAACTGAATTATGCCGCCGCAGATTTACTCAAACTCTTCCTGACCGGCTCTTTGGAACCTCTTAACCCCGAACAAAGTTAATGTATCACTTCAAATATCAAAATGCAAGGAGATATTTGAAATATTTTTGTTTTAAATTAAATTTTGACTTTTTATTTGGCGATGTCCCAAATTTTGTGAGACTTGCATTTTAGATCCGTTGCTTGCGATAATCGCAAACAGTAAGAATACATCACAGACATTATGATTTGTCAACCATGCAATAACGGTTTGATCCTGCCGGATTGCACGACGCTGTAAGCTGCTCAAATACAGCAGGAAGAATCTGAAAAACAAGCAGCGGAGAAGACAGGGACTTATCTTCAGTAAATATTCCATGGATTACTGGGATTTGACAAATTTCACATTCTGTGTTATATTACGGGCAGAATAGGTGTTTTTCCCGCTTAATGAGTTAATTGAAGCAAAAAATCGATCCAAATAGAGGTGAATTATGAAAAAACTTCCCGTTATGCTGTGCGGCGTTATGATGCTCGCCGTCAGTGGATGCTGTTCTCCGGGGCAGTGCAAAATCACGATGAAAAAAGATGCTGTTCTGCTTGATGTCCGTACTCCGACAGAGTATCAGAAAGGATATCTGCAGGGAGCGATCAATCTGCCGCAGGCGGATGTGGATACCAAAGCTGCAACAGTTGTCCCCTCCAGAGATACTCCGGTTTATGTTTATTGCCGGGGCGGTCGGGAAGCAGCAATGGCAACGGAAAAGCTGTTGAAGCAGGGGTATACCAATGTTCATAATCTGGGGGCAATGAAAGATGCCCGGGAAAAGCTCAATATTCCGATAAGCAAGTGAAGGCATACAAGATGGGCGGCAGGAGTTATCCTGCCGCCTGAATTGTTTGAGATCATAAAAGATGATTGTACCGGTGATGATGATTATCCGAATGGAGTTTTTGCTAAAGTTGCAGGGAAAATATTGAACGAAGCTATCGCAAAAATAAGACAGAAATTACAATTGCCTGACAATGGGGATATTATTATGAATGGGCATTTTTACCGTACAAATATTCTCAATAAGCATAATGGGAAATGGATGTTGTGAAATTCTGATTCGGAGTTGAATTTTGATAAAGAATAAGTATAAAGGTATGCTCTGGGGGCTGGTCGCCGGTGATTGTCTCGGCTCCCCGATCCAGTTTAGCGAAAAAGATGACCACCCGTATATAAACCAAATGGAACCGGCTGTCGGCATTTACGGTCGGGATCTGCCCAAAGGTTATTGGACGGATGATTCCTCAATGGCATTTGGTATTATGGAGAGTTTCATCCGGCAAAAGCACTTTGATTTGAACGATATTGCCAATAATTTTGTCCGCTGGTACGAGGAGGGGTTTCTTTCCAGCGTTCAGGGTTGGGCATTTGATGTCGGCGGCGCAACCGATGATGCCATAGCAAATATCCGAAACGGTTCTCTGGTCAACGGTGACGAAGATGGTCAGGGCAACGGTTCATTGATGCGTTACGCTCCGGCGTTTATTCTGGAAAGAGAGGGCAAAGGTGAAAATATCTGCCGCAAAATCAATGATTTGACTCACAATTCAAATTTTGTCCGCGAGCAGATGAAGCGTTTGCACGATGCCCTTGAAGCGGCTTTATCCGGAGAAAAAAGCAGGATAAGTACTTCATATACTGACCGTGCCGATGTACCCAATTCCGGCTGGGCAAAAGATACTGTCGATGCGGCGTTCTGGGCGTTCTGCAATACCGATAATTTCAAAGACGGAATGTTGGCGGCAGTAAACTTGGGCGGTGATTCCGACTCCATCGCCGCCGTTTACGGACAAATCGCCGGAGCGTATTACGGTTATGAAGCCATCCCTCAAGAATGGATCTGCAACGTCAAAGATCATCAATGGGTGGACAATTTTATCAATCAGTTTATAGAGGATGCGATGAAAATAAATACTTTGCTGGATTTGTGGAAGCATTGGTGCAATATTTGTTCAGCTGAGCAAGAAAAAAACGGCGATATTCCCGGCAGCATAATGAACGATGTAATTCGTCCGAACAACCGGCTTGCTGAATGTTTGGACATTATAGAACACATAAGTAAACCGGAAGAGTATTGTACTCAAATTTTATGCGGATTGTTGAACCAGATCGAGGACTTTCAATTTGAATTTTTGAAGAAAATTGGCGTTATTCACGAAGAGAATCGGAAAAAATTCAAGCCATATCTGGTAAAAGCCGAACATCCAGTTTACAAACTGGAAAACGGAAGAAAAAAGCTCGAATACAAATATGATATTTCCTTTTGGCTCAAGGATGAAGAAGAAAAACTTATCTGTATTGTGGAAGTGAAAATCGATGCAAATTTCCAAAATAATCAACTGAAAAACTATCTGGAGATTTTGGAAAATTGCGATAACGGCAAAGCATTGGTTCTGCTGACCAAATACAATATGAATTCTTATAAAGAAGTCACAGATATTTTTGAACCGACCTCCCGGAACAAGGTGATTTTTGCCAATGTTTTTTGGTATGAAATTGTGGAATTAATAAAATGTTACTGCGATAAATATGATCTTGCCTGGCAAGCATTTGAATTATTTACATCCGAGTATTTCCTTTTTCAGGAAAAAGGTGTCTCGCAAGTTGGTGAAAAGTTTGAAAGAGAATTTTTTATCGACAAAATAAAGGAAATTTGCGATAATACAGATAATAAAATCGTTTATCATGAACATGGCAGTTTCAAAAAACGATGTATCACTTTATTAACTTCCCGATATGGGGAGAAAAATTGGTATGGCGGTCTGTTGGCATTAAATATATGGCTTGACGGATATTTGATCACTGATAAATACGAAGATGTCGATGCCGATTTACCCAAACAATTAAAGAGCAAAGCCTATCCATTTTTTGATATTGTTATAAAATGCTATTATCAAGTCGAAAACCACAATATTCGCAAGGAAGATTTAATAACAATCAAACAATTTTCTGAAAATGATTATGAGGATTTTTGTATTTATGACAAAAAAAATACGAAAAAAATAAAACATAAATTATTTCGCAAATCACTTTCTGAAAAAATCAGAATTTCAGATAAAAAAACTTTGGATGACGAAATCAAAAATCTCGATTCTGCTGTTTGGAAATGGTTGAAAAAAGAAATTTTCAAATGGCAGGAAATAGTTTGCGATAATAAAAGTTGATAACCTCTTGCAAATATGTTTTTCAATTTTTGAAAAACATATTTGCTGCTTAAAGTTTTTTGTAAAGAGGGGAGCGCGAGGGGAGAAGAAACTTTTGTTCACAAAAGGTTTTCTCCCCTCGCATTCCTTCTCCTTTTTCAGCAAAATTCTTTGAGCATTTCGATCATGCGGTCAGAACGGTCGGAGATGATCTTTTCGGCGTGGTCAAGGTAATTGGTTACGCCTTGCAGATAGAGTTCACGACTTGGCTGCGGTTTTTCCCAATGGAAACGGACTTTGCCGTTGGCATCGGCAAAAAGATTTTTTGCGTGACCATCTGCATCAAGGTAATTATCCAGCAGTAACGATTTTATCATACGGGTGAAACCAGCCTGACTTTTGTAATTTTCAAAAGCGTATCCGTTACGCTCGTGGACGAGTTTATAAAGTGTTTCATCCGCATTGCAGCCGTTGACCAGACACGGTTCTAACGCCAGCAGAAACTGGTCAAAGTAATCACGCCAATGATTTGTTCCCCGATAGGTGTTGAGTGTTGCAAAACTTTTCCCGCTTTTGACCGTAAAATTGGGCAGAACCACAAAATTGCCCAGTGTACAGATTTTTTTATGGAAACTTCTGATCCGGTCGTAGAGTGCATTGTCCGGTGAAAATTGGTCGATTCCGTAAAAATGCCCCGGTTTTTCCGGATTTGGTCTGCCGAAAATGGTGTGAAATGTGTGGATGGTGTCCCCCCGGTAACATTTGCCGGTACCGATTTCCCGCCAGTCGGTCATATCCGGAAAAACTTTGCTCCAAAGCAGAACATAAACCGCCCGGATGATATAGGTATTATCACAGTCAAATTTCTGCGGATTGATACAGCCGAAAAGTTCATCATATTTCAGAGTTTCAAAGTCAAATTCCTTAAAGTTCCGGATGTCGCCGTCAAGTTTTTTTCTGACAAACGCCCGCAGCATAGTTTGGGCATCAGGGGAACGGTAATAAAGTGCCATATCCTCGTGCTGATAATGCTTTATCTCATCTGCTTCAAGGAAAGATTCTGCATCACCGGTCCATAAATCAGCCGGATCACGGAGCTGCTCCCAGAGATCCTGAATTTCCCAACCGAGTTTTTTCATCCCGGCATAATATTGCCGTTTCAGTTTTGCCACCAGGAAGTTTGCACAGCATTTGCAGTAAAATTTATCTTTGAATTTGATGTCGGCATTTTCATCGCCGCAATCGGCACAGTGATTTTTATTCATTTGATTTTCCTCTTTTTCATTTTTTTCTATGCTGCCGCAGCCAGTCGGCGTTTTCTGCTGTATCGGCATTGATTTTTTTGAAACTGCCGCCATTTTCGCGGACTTGGCGGATACTTCGGGCGATATATTCCTTCACCGGATCGGAGTTGAAAAAAGATGGATATTTCGCTTGCATCTCCTCTTCGCATGCAGTCATATAAAATGCGTTGCTTCCGACTTCAAGCAATGTCGGCGGCAAATCAACATACTGCAAATTTTCACATCCGATAAAGGCATTGTCGCCGATAGAAAGCAAGGTTTCCGGCAAAACGATTTTTCTCAACTTGCCAAACATACACACATCGCTGCCGATGAAAATGACATTTTCCGGGACTTCATAATATTCAAGTTCCGTTGGAATGCAAAGCAAAGTTTTGTCTTTCCACACCACCGCTCCAAAACGGTCAATGGTAAAATCCGGACTCTCTGAAACAAGTTTTGCCGGACAATCCAGAAATGCGTTAGGGGCAATCGTTTTGACATTTGCCGGAATCGTCAGTGCTTGCAGATTACAGCACTGTTGAAATGCATTGCTGTTGATTTCAAGCAAACTTTGCGGCAAAGTTACCGAGTGAAGCTGTTGACAGTTGAAAAAGGCCGTGATCCCGATTTCTTCCGTGCCTTCCGGAACTGTGTAGTCCTGAATTTCCAGATCTTCCGGGAAATGGATCAGGGTTTTACGATCCGCAGTGTATTCCACACCGCCGACAAAAATGTTTTTTTCTTCCAGCATATTCTATACCTTTTTGCTGTTGTTTGGTGACAATGCAAGGGGAGCCGCTGCTCCGGAAAAACTCCATTGTCTGCCTGCATAAGCAGTATTTTTTGTGATTTTGGGATAGAATCTTGTCGTTTTAAGCTGTTTTTGAGCTGTTTTTCAGGTGTAAATACTTGATGTTTAATGAATAAAAAATTTTTGATTTTTTTAGCCATTTACATAGAATCGGCAGGGCTCATACTTGATCGTAAACTTATCCAACCATAGAGATATGCAACTCAATTTTTTTGATTTCAGAATTTATGCGGAATTATTTATTTCCCTTTTGAAACAGACGGTATTCTTGTATTTAATTTGTTTTGAGCTTTCATTCACCGTATGCTGTCAATCATCAGTCTTTAACTTCCCAAAAAAAGTCAATCAACAGAACAAAGCACATCGGCGGTACGTTCAGCAAAAATCGCAGCTCCTCTGGCCAGGGAATTGTCATAATCTGATCGAATAAAATGCATAGACAAGCCGGATTTCACAGCAGGGAATACCATGTAATTGATCTTCTCCTCCAGCATGGACTGAAAATCATTTCCCAGTTCAAGCATCCGTCCGGTGATGATCAGTTGATCCATCGGATAACTATTAAGCTGATTGGCAATTGCCATACCTAAAAAGGACGCCGCCACTTTGACTTCGCGGACTGTCCGTGAATCGCCGCTTTGAAAAAGACAACACAAATTTTCAAAACTTAAATCGGGTTTACCAAGACTCGTTCGGCAGTTTTGCAGCAAAGACCGAATTGATGCCACTGTTTCCAGACAACCGCACCGTCCGCAACCGCACGGAATGCCGTCAGGGACACTGATCGTATGACCGAATTCGCCGCTTTGATTGTTCCGGACAAAGAGAAAACGTCCTTGCTCGGAAATCAGGGAACCGATGCCGCTGCCAGATGAAATCAGCATGACCGCCCCTGTATTGAATTGAGGAAACATCCGTGTCAAAAAAGCCATTTTTGCTGCCATATGACCGCAAATAGTAACTTCGCATTCCGCTTCACAATCCAGAAAAGGTTTGAGCTCAAACCCATTGAGCACCGGCAGGGCGGCCGCATTTTCCAGTTTGAATTTCGGTCCGCTGTAACTGCCGTAAGCGGCAGCTCCGATTCCCACAAAGCGCCCTTTTGTCTTCTCTTTCAAAGCCCGAATCACCAGCGAAACGGCTGCGAGGAACTCTTTGCGGCTCGGACTCTGGCGGAAAATCACCTCCTTACGTTCGCGAACCTCCCCACGCAGATCCGTCACTACGCCGTTGATCCGTTCGGCTTCCAGAGAAATCCCGATCAGCGAAGGACCTGCCGGATTAAATTTCAAAGTCTGTTGCGGACGGCCGTGCTGTTGCACGATTTTTTCACCTGGAATCAATATCCCGCGTTTGAGCAATTCCTTCACCGCACGTGTGACAGTTGTATTGCCACAACCAGTTTTTCTGGAGATTTCAGTACGCGATAGACCATCCGAATGCAGCAGTATTTCCAGAACTGTCTGCAGGTTTGTGTTTTTTATATCGTTAAGTTTTAAGATTTTTTCTTTCATAACAGCGGCACACTACAGTCCGGCGGAAATTCCGGACTTGATTAAAATTACAGGAACTTATTATGCATTAAAAATGACCAGAGCCTTAAAATTTAGCACGAAAGTTCCGAACGATGTATTAAAATAGCATCTATTCTCAACTTTTCAACTTGCTCTCCAAATATCTCTCTGAAAAAAGTATAAAAAACGGTGAATATGCAACAGCAGAAATTACAGGTGTAAAAAAATTGCAATATAGCATCACCCCGATCCTTTATTGGCTGATGCTATGAGTTAAGTTGTTATTAATGTCCTAAATGTTGTGAAATTGATATGTCAAGCTGTATAACTTCACCGTCATTGTCACATATTGAATATACCGCACTGGCAGTGATTTGCCAACCGGGCTGACCGGGGTGGTTTGCAACCGGTGGATGCAGTGTGAGTCAAGGTCGGGTTTTGCGACGAGGAAGGAGGGGGAGTGTACTTGTTTACTCGACCCCTCCGACGCAGGAGCAAGGCCCGAGATTGGCCGCAATGCACCACCGCCGGTAAATATTCTTCACAAGAATTAGGACAATACCAAGTTGTTAAATTCAAAGACTCAACATGCTGAATTTTTTACCAGGCCAGCAGTGACAGGAACTGCTGGATTATGGAAAATTTAATATTTTTTTTATTTTTATGTTTGACTTTTCCAGAATCAGAGTGTATTTTTTACCCAAGTGAAAATAAATGTCCCAAAGAACTTGTGTATAACCAAGGGAGGAACACAGGCAAAACAAAATGAATCAGACAAGCTATACTGCCGTCAACAGCGGTAGTATAAATAGTTTTAGTGAAAATTAAACATCTTACAAGAGTACCCCAAAAAAAGGAGAGAAAAAATGAAAAAATCGTTATGTTTTACTTTGATCGAGCTGCTGGTTAAAGGATCACATCTCTGCTGTGATCGTGAAAAGCCTGCCCATGGGCAGGGTAAAGCGTGCTTTACCCTTATTGAGCTTCTCGTTGTAATTGCGATCATAGCAATATTGGCAGCGATTCTGCTTCCCGCTCTGAATTCCGCTCGTGAACGCGGCCGTTCCGCCAGTTGCATCAACAATCTCAAACAGTGTGCTCTTACTTTTACTCAGTATGCGGATGCCCATGACGGCGAAGTGCTCATGCAGGCAAAAAACGGAGGCGGTTATGACAACTTCTGGATCATTGTTTCTCATGATACTCATGGGCAGACAAGTTGGCGGGAAAACCAGAAGTATATGCCAGATACTGCAGTTACCTGTCCCAGCGGAACCAATCAGAATGAAGCTAACAGAGTTTATGCCATTCCCTGTGCCCCGAGCGTGCATTTTTCCTTTTATGATAATGATGGGAAAGAAACTGGTGCAATTGTCAAATTCGGAAGCAATCAAGGTTGGAAATTGAATACCAAAGCTTTAAAAAAGTCTTCAAATGCTCTCGTCGCTACTGAAGCATATCGTGCTTCAACTGACAATTGCAACTGGAACACATATAATGTTTCAGCAGACAACAGCAGAATCAATTGCGGTCATGCGGGGCGGGTCAATATGAGTTTTGTTGATGGTCATGCAGCTTCATTGTCGCCCGGAGATCTGGCATCCATGTTCCCGTACTATGTCAGTGCCAAAAGAAACAATATCTACATTAACGGTATTGCGGGAACATTCTAAAAATCTCTCCTTGTTCAAAAATCAAATAACATATACAGACGGGATATATTATGAAAAATAGTATGTTTAAGGTATTTTGTACCTTTTGGCTGATGATGTCAACAATTGTAAGGCTGTCGGCAAGTAATATCGAAATCCGGGATGAGTTCAATTCAGTTCAGCTTGAACGCTCGGATGTGGCGATCGAAGATCACCCGGAACTCAATCCATGGAATTTCGGCGGTCCTAAAAAGTATATAAAATGTACCGACGGTATTTTGACTCTCGGTTCACGACCGGGGGCTTCGGAAGTTCGGATGTACAGCAAGGAAAAATTCAAAAAGGGGAGTTTTACTGCCAGAATACGCCTCAACAACATGGCTTCAGGGGTCAATGTTTATCTCGGATTTGTGGAAATGCAGCCGTGGAACAACAGTTCTGCATGGGTAATGTTCAATGGTTCCGGTAACGGGCATTTGTACATGAAAAAAAATGGCAGAGGTATTCAGAAAAGTGATTTTATGCGCATACGCACTGGCGGATTGCAGAATGGCAAATGGTACGATATCAAAATCGTCTGGGATATTACCGGTGTTGAACTCTTCATCAATGGTCTTTCCCGCGGCAGATTGACCGACAGCCGGTCTAATCCAGATAAAAATATGACCTTTTTCTGTGCGTTGAATACCTCAAAGACCGAAGCATCTTTTTCGCTTGATTCCGTGCGTATTTCAGGTGAAAGCAGCGATGCAACGCCTGGAACAAAAACTGTTCCTCTTGCAAAATGGGAGATCCCCGTCCCCAAAGCTCCGCAGAAAAGTGCGGCAGTCGATGCTTCTTGGGCGGTGAAAATCGTAGCATCTGAAAATTCTGCGGTCATAGAAAATGGCTTCTACCGTTATACATTCGTCAGCGACGGCGGTTTGAAGCTCAAAGAGCTTTACAGCAAATTTCTCAATAAAAACCTCCTGCGTGAACCCAGCCGCTTTGTGGGAGCATTTGCAGACGGCATTCTGCTGAAAAATGATGCATTCAAGGTGACTTCATTTACAGCAAAAGATGACCGGCTGATCATTAAACTGAAAGACCGCCGCAGAAATATCGATGGTACTCTGGTGGTTTATGCCCAAAGCGGTTCTCCGGAGATCAAGGTCAGATCGCAATTTGTCAACAGGGCAAAAAATAGTCAGACGATCAGCTTCTGCGTGCCGGTGCTGGATAAGATACAGGTCGGTGAAAAAATCACCGACGACGAATTTTTCTACCCCATGTCATCCGGTCTTGCCGGAAGACTTGACTGTGAATTGCGTCAGATCTACGGCAAAACCTGCTTCATGCAGCTTATGAGCGTGTGGAGTCCAATCGTCGGAGGCGGTGTTTACGCTTACACCCGTGCCGAAGACGGCTACCCGCAGATTCTGCAACTCACGCACCGTTCAAGTGATGATGCTGAACTTTACAGCTACAATATCATCTCATGGATCGAGTGCAGCGGAGCATTATTCAATCAGAATGCCAAAGGTACTTCACTCGGCTGGCGGCATCTGGACAAGGTGATGAAATCCGGAGAGAAATTTTCTCCTCCAGATGCAACCATCGGCGTAAACGCTGGTATCTGGCAGCCGGGACTGAAAAGTTATGCCGATTTTGTGCATACATGGTTTGACAAGCCTGTCAAAGTACCGCAATGGTACAAAGAACTTTTTTCGGCGCTTTCCTCCCATCCGCACAGCGGTTTGTGGATGTACAGCCGTTCACCGTCGCAGGGGTACTTCAATAAGAAAGCCAACGAGTACAGCTACGGCAAATCCATGACCCACTTGGAACGCAATACCATGCAGGAATTCGCCTGGATCTGGGAGATCCCGGACAAGTATGATATCCCGACGCTTGAACTTGATAAACTCCGTGTCCCGCCGATCAATTCGCATCACTTCGGAGACTACAAGTACAATGAAAAACGCGGTGGTCTGCCGGCTTTGCAGAACGAGGTGAATCTTATTCATTCCAAAGGCGGCAGGATTATCTGGTACACCTTTTTGCAGGCGTGTGCCAGAGATACTGAAATGTATGGTAAATCCAAACAGTGGGCGATGATGAGTGCTCCCGGATATTACAAAACGAGTTATACCAGCGATGATATGGGGTGGTTCTACTGCGATATGGAAAAGGGCTGGGCGGAGCACTTCAGCAAAGTCTGGGCAAAGATCGTTAAAGAAACTGGCTGTGACGGCATCCGCATGGATGTGCAGACCCGCGCTGAACCGTGCTACAATCACAATCACGCTCACTACGATGGTACTTTACGCAGCACCGTCAATCCGGCAATGTCTGCTGAATCAGTCAAGACGTTCCGCAAGGCGATGTATGATGTTTCTCCTGAAACGATCGTCACGGTTGAACATTCCGGAAGTGACTTCCTTGCCCAGTACCATGATGGATTTTTTTCCGAAAATGTCTGCTGGATTTCTGAATCCCCGCAGTGGCGGCATTTCCGCAGTCTGAATGCGTATATGACAGTATTCACTCACTTTTACTTTCCGGAGATCAAGACCTGGATACACGGACCGTCAGACATAAAAGAAGCGATCCAGATGAGTTTATTCAACTGCTGCGGTTTTGCCTGCACATCCGCATTGGGTATCCAGTCATTCCGGACACTGGAGGAGAACAGCGACTGCACTGAAGCTGAAGGAGCCGAAAGACTGCCTCTTGTTCCAACCTTGAATGAGGGTACTTTCGCCAACAGCTTTTCAACAGCTGATGACGGCAAGAAAGTCTGGACACTGCTCAACCGTTCCGGAAAGACGCAGAATGAACTTCTTGCGATCGACGGGGAAGCTTCTGATGCTTACCGCTATGTGGAAGTTTACAAAGACAATGAATTTACCTGTGAAGCACGCGGTGGCAGGCTCGTTATCAAAGGTGATGTTGCCGATAAAAGTGTGGCAGTGATCACCAGATTCAAAAAGCTCATGACCGCAGAGATCAGTGGCAACGAGTTAGTTGTCAAATGTGATTCCCCGAACATGACTTGTCAGGTTATTTACGGTGCCGATACTTTCAGAAATCCGCCCAAAAATTTTGAATTCAACAATGGCGAATTGAAAGTTCAATTAAAAGACACAGCCGGTAAAGTTATTGTCAAGCTGTACAGCGGCAAATACTTGAAAGATGAAATCATTTTTACGCGTTGAAATTTATCATGAGCAAACCATATTCAACAGTCATAAATAAGCCGGTTTACATTGCCGAGGAGGGGTTATACCTCGGCAATGGAGATTTTTCGGTAAGTTGTTATCAGAAACCGGGCAAAATCGTTTTCCAACTCGGTAAAAATGATTTTTGGGATCGCCGCCTTGATTTATCGCAAAATCCCAAACCTGCCAATATCGAGGAATTAAAGTCCCTGATTGATAGAGGCGTGGAGGTCGACGGAGTAACTTTTGAAGCCAAGGGCAAAAATCTTTCCCCCCGTGATCTGGAAGTCCTGCAGGTCGCTCCATCAGCTAAACGCAGTGCGCCGATGCCTAAAATGGCAGGTGAATTGTATATTCATGTGCCAGGGGATTGGAATGATTGCACCTGGAAACAGCAAGTCGTTTTGGAAAAAGGCGAATTGATTATTGAATGCTGTCACTACGACGGGGCGAAATTGATCCTCAAAGCGGTTATTCATCCTGACAAAAATCAACTGGCTGTGACATGGCAATTGGAAAATTACAATAAAGATAATCTCTATGGCGGCTCTTTTCACGGTTTACCGGATGTCCCTCCGGTTTATGCTACTTGCTTCCGCAAAACCGAAATTTCATCCCAAGACTTTGCCGCCAGCGAGATGTTAGAGCATGGCAATACTTATTTCTGCTATGCCAATCCATTTTCCACTCTGCCGGCAGCAAAAGTTAAAAATGGTGTATTGACCCAAATTAATCCGGACGGCGGCAAACTTTTTATCACCTTGGCGGGTGATGAAAATACTTCTGACAGGTCCACAGATGAATTTTTACGGCAATTACCACCGTTTGAAGCCCGTTCGGGGGAATTTTATGTCGGAATTTCCACGGAATCAAAAGAAGATGCCATGATTGATACCGAAAAGGTTTCTTATGCGGATATTGCAGAATGTGCCGCAAAATCAGCAGCAGAATTCTGGAGCAAATCAGAGGTCGATTTCGGTGAAAAACTTTTGAATGATTGTTTTTATTCGGCGTTGCATGCAAAGCGGTGTGTCTTAAAAAAAGGCAAGCTCCCGCCAGGACTTTTTATGCCTTCAACTCTGCAATATTACTCCCAGTGGAAAGGGGATTATCACTTTAATTACAATTACCAGTCCATTTTTCTGGGAGATTACGAAACCAACCATTTTGAAACGGGTGATGCCTATTTCGAGGGCGTAAAAAGCATAATAAAACTCGGCGAAAAAATTTCCCGCGATTATTACAATATTGATGGCGGCTGTTTTATTCAGTTGGCTGGATATCCGCTTGAAGCAGAAGATGATTATTTCGGATACCTGCCCCTGGGGCGGATGGCATATATGACGGGATGGCTTGCGGCATATTTCTACCGACGTTATCAATTCAGCGGAGATAAGGAATTTTTGACCCGCATCGGGTATCCATTTCTGAAAAAAGTTGCAATTTTTTATGAAAACTTTTTTGTCAAAGGCGAAGACGGTTTTTATCATGCCTATCCGTCAAATTCCGGCGAAAAGGAGTTCAGCAGAAGCGGGGCAACTGATCAAATGCAAGTGCTTACGCACGGAGCCTTTGCCCTTTATGCTGCGGCAGATGCGGCTGAAATTATCGGCGTTGATGCGGAATCGGCACAAAAGTGGCGTGAGATAAGCCAAAAAATTCCGCAGGTTGAATTTATGTTCAAAGCAGGAAACGATCCGGAATTTACTGCTTTTGACGGCGAAGTTCCGCAAAAGGGTGAAAGACCTGATTTTCTGACAGTCGGAAACCGGTACCATGATTGGAATTTCGGACAGATGCCATACAAGTTTTCAATCTATTTGCGCAATGATCTGTGGAAAAAAGAAGAATGGTACAATGAATTGCTGGTCTTTTTGAAACGCTGGGAACTGCCGAATTGTTTATTAAGGGCATATTCTGCAGCCACACACTATTTTCACGGAGGTCATACCGAATCGCTGGGAATTGTCGGAGCTTTGACTGATATGTTGATGATAAGCAGTAAAGGGACAGTAAAACTTTTCAAAGGAATTCCGGAAAAGCAGAGAGCTTCATTTAAAAACTTGAGAGCGGAGGGTGCTTTCCTGATCAGTGCGGAAAAAGACTGTGATGAGGTCAAAGCTGTTTCTGTTTTTGCAGAAGTCGGCGGCATGATAAAAATTGAAAATCCCTGGTTCCCCGTAAGGTGTCATATCAATTACTCCAACGGCATAAAAGAGTCCTTTGCCGATCGTATTTGTGTTTTGACAATGGATAAAAATCTATGTGCTGAATTAGTCAAAGAGTGAAAAATCATGGATAAAATTTATTCAATCAGAAACTTGAAATATAATATTTACCAATTGCTGTTGGTGGGGTTTATGATGCTGCTTGCAACTCAAACCCTGGGATTGGTATGTTATAATTTGCTGCCGAATGTAAAGCCGATCTTATTGGATAATGCAGGAGCGGATGCGAAGCAGATTTCATTGATATTGGCAACATTGCCCAATGCGATCTCGTTTGTTCTTTGTCCTTTGATAAGCACCATAAGTGATAAGACACGCACCCGGATCGGGCGCAGAATGCCTTACTTGATTTTTTCTGCCCCGGTTTTGGCTTTGTTGACTGTAATGATATTCTGACCAGTCAAAATGAAAAGTGTGAATCGGATAATTTGCCGGTATTTATTTGAATAATATTTTCAGGAGAACAAAATGCGTGAAATTACACTTAATGGGATTTGGGATTTTTTCTATAATCCGCAAGAGTTTGAAGCAGAAAAAACTGCGTTGCCAAGAATTAAAGATTATTCAGGAAAAATGGTAATACCCGGATATTGGGATGACCATTATGAACTTTTTGACGAAGAGGACTTTTTCGGGCTTGCCGCCAGATTCAATCCTGACTACCGCAAGGTACATTTCCCGATGGGTAAATCTTTGACTCCGCATGCGGCAAGTTCTTTTTTGGTCGGCAGCGGATATTATCGCAAAGAAATCGAACTTGATTTGGATGAAAACGAACGCGTTTTCATGAATATCGGTCCTGCGATGTGGGGATGCTTTGTCTATTGCAATGGAAATTATGCCGGTAAAACCACGGGATATTCAGTACCTTCGGTTTATGAATTGACAAATTTTGTAAAAAAAGGTTTAAATGAATTAATTATAATTGTTTGCAACTTCCATGATGACGGCGGAGCATATCACCGCCGGGATAAAACCCATGCCGGGATACCGACTGGCTGCCGTCCGGGACAGCATAGAGGGTTGGCGGCACAGGGCTATCAATCCGAGCGTGGCGGGATCGGCGGCGGAGTAAAACTGCATATCACCGGAAAATCAGCCATCCGAGATTGGTTCATTTCTTATGAAAATGAAAAACTTCATTGGCATTTTGAGCTTGAAAACGGCGATAAAACCAAAGTTGAATGGTTCATCAAAGACGGAGCAAACACTGTCGATAACGGCATTTTTGAAGTGAAAGAAGACGATTTTGACTTTGAAACAGATACCATTGTTCAAAAACACTGGAGTGATGACAAGCCAGAACTTTATACTTTTGAAGCGGTTTTGTATGATAATGATACAGAACTTGACCGCGTATCACTGAAGTACGGTGCCAGAACTTTTAAAGCACACGGAACTCAATTACTGCTTAATGGGATACCGACCTTTTTAAGCGGAGTTACCGAACATTGTTACTTCCCGGAAACGACAAATCCACATTTTGACAAGGCAAAATACATCCGTGATCTGGGAGTTTTGAAAAAGGCGGGATTCAACTTTATCCGCTGTCATACCTGGTGTCCTCCGGAACCGTTTTATGAGGCTTGTGATGAATTGGGGATTTTGGTGCAGACTGAATTCCCGGCGGTTTATTCTTTTGCAGAAGCAGAAGCAATTATCCGAATGATCCGTCGTCACAGTTGTGCAGTCATTCTCTGCGAGGGCAACGAAAAAATCATCAGTGATGAGGCAATAATCCGGCTCAAAAAAGTTGCTGCCATGTTAAAAAAACTTGCTCCCGGTATGCTTTTTAATCCGCAAGAAGCAATCAGAGGTATCGAATATTGCTTGCAGGATGGAGCAAATATTGAGATGTATCCTTATCCGCATGATGCGGAAAAATTGGCGAAAGTATCGGAATTTTCCGATGTTTATGGAGGTCTGTGCTGTTCATATTTCAGCTATGAGCATGATGATTTCCCCGGAACCGAAAAAATGGAAGAGCTTTTGAGTGCCTACAAAGGCAAACCGTGTTTGAGCCATGAGATCGGAATTTTGGGCGGATATTTGGATTTTGATTTGGAGCAGCGTTATGAAGATACTTACATCGGGACAGATCTTTTCGTCGCCGCAAGAAAAAATATGCAGAAACACGGTGTTTATCAAAATTGGCGGAAATATTACCAATATAACACCCTTTTCATGTCATCAATAAGAAAGCAGCTGATCGAGAATCTCCGCAGTTGTCCAAGTATTACGGGTTATGATTACCTGGGCGGCATTGATACCCACTGGCATACGATCGGTTATCCTTGCGGACTATTCAACGAATTTTATGAAGAAAAATATGGGGAAACAACAGCTGATATACTTCGTTACAACAACAGTTCAGTTCTGCTGTGCGGTATGGGAAAATATCGCAATTACCGTGCCGGGGAAATCTATTCGGAAACGCTTCAAATTTCACACTATGGCAAGGAAATCTTAAAAGATTGTCAGGTCAAGTGGAGTGTTGTGATTGATAATGAAATTATCGCAGAAAAACAGTTGAATATTGCAAAGATCGTCAATGGTAAAATCACTGAATTAACGCAAATCGAATTTGATTTGCCCGCTTTGAAAGAAGGTAAAAAGGCAATTATATCTGCTGTCGTAAGCAGTAAAAATTCAGAAATAAAAAATCAGTGGAATATCTGGATATTCCCTGAAATTGAAACTGCTTGCGAAAACGCAAAAATTGTTGACAAGCTGACCGTTGAAGATATCGGATTCATCAAAAATGGCGGCGGGGTCATGTTATGCAATAATTTTCCCGGGGAAACCTTGGTGGAAACATTCAGACCGCACACTTCGGGCAGATGTTTGGGACACTCCGGGGCTTTGGTGAATATTCACCCGATTTGGGAAAAATTCCCGCATGATAATTTTGCAGATTGGCAGTTTTATGGATTGATGACCAATTCCAAATCATTGGTCAAGGATAATGACATGCCGGAATTCAAGCCCTTATTTGAATTGATTCCGTCATTCAAGCTGATCAAACACAAATCACTGCTGTCGGAATACAAAATCGGCAAAGGAAGATTGATTATTGCCGGCTTCAACTTTGATAAAAACAATCCGGCTTCAGAGTATTTGAGAGGAGCGATTTTGCAATATTTGAACGGGAAAAATTATATTGATGCTCCGGAATGGGATGAAGAAAAACTGCTGCAAAGAATTGATCAAGCTAATGGCGAAGCCAAAACTCTCGGCAAGAAGATCGATGCCGGCGGCCGTCCGATCGATGATTGATAAACATGATAAACATTAAAACTGTAAAATAAAGGAAATACATTATGAAAAATCTGGAAAAAACTACTGGCCTTTTGGGGGCTCTCCCCCCGTCTGAAACACTTGGTTCCCTGATCAAAGGGATCGAACTTGCCAAAAAAGGTATTCAAGTTCATATGCTTTCAGTCGGCGAACCTGATTTCGATACACCTGATCCGATCAAAACGGCATGCTTTGAAGCAATGAAAGCCGGAATGACGAAATATACTATCCCCGCCGGGATCTCCGAATTGCGTGAAGCGTGTGCCGAAAAATTCAATGCTGACGGCATTATTTCTTCTCCTGCACAGGTTGTGGTGACCCCCGGCGGCAAATTTGCCTGTGCAGCTGCAATCACAGCTCTTTGCGGTCCTGGAGATGAGGTCATCATTCCTGTTCCGTACTGGGTCAGCCATTTGCACATGGTTGCTGCTTCCGGTGCACGTCCGGTGTTTGTTCAAACATATCCGGAAAATAATTTTGAATTGACAGAGGAGGATCTTGCCCGCTATGTTACCGAAAAAACCCGTCTGGTAATTCTCTGTTCTCCATCCAATCCTACCGGAGCTGTTTACCGGAAAGCCGCACTGGAGACCCTTGGCCGCTGGGCCGTTGAAAAGAATTTCATGATCCTTTCCGATGAAGTTTACGAAAAACTTACTTATGACGAGGATCAGCCTCACATCAGTGTTGCTTCGCTTGCTCCGGAAATTGCAGAACATACGATCACGATCGATTCTTTCAGTAAAAGTTATGCTATGACCGGATGGCGTGTAGGTTTCCTCACTGCCCCGTTGTGGCTGACAAAAAAGATCGATGCCTTGCAGACCCATTTTGTTGCGAATGTTACCACTTTTGCTCAATATGGAGCATTAAAAGCCCTCAAAGAATGTTCTGCTGATTGCGAAAAAATGAGATTGGCATTTGCTCAAAGACGTGAACTTTTTTGCGGACTGCTTAACCAGATCCCCGGACTGAAGTTTATCCGTCCGTCAGGGGCATTTTACGTTTTCTGCGACATTTCTGCCTATGGATTGTCCAGTACGGATTTCTGTGATCGGATGATGGATGAGGCATTCATCGCAGCAGCTCCCGGATGCGGATTCGGGGCTGACAATTTTGTCCGTTTCTCTTACGCCTGTTCAGAAGAGACTTTGTGCAATGCTTCTGCCATGCTGAAAGAATTTTGTACCAAGCTGTTGAAATAAGTATTTGTGACCGGTACAGGGCAGCAGATTACAAAATTTGCCCGTGCTGCCCCCCTTTGAGTTGCCGAAAGATGCAACGCCAATAATGCATTCTGATCAAGGAATGGCAGTACCAAATGCGGGAATATCAGTCTATGCTGAAAGAGCATAATGTCACTCAAAGTATGTCCAGAAAAGGAAA
This sequence comes from Lentisphaerota bacterium, assembly GCA_015061495.1. Taxonomy (GTDB): domain Bacteria; phylum Verrucomicrobiota; class Lentisphaeria; order Victivallales; family Victivallaceae; genus UBA1784. The sequence goes on along the minus strand of SUWL01000002.1, from coordinate 5,957 downwards.
TTGTTTGGATAACAGCGTTATGGAAAAGTTTTTCGGTAGACTGAAAACAGAAATGTTTATCGGTGAAACTTTCTGTTCTGTTGAAGATTTTCAGCAGAAACTTGAAGAATACATTTGCTATTTTAACAACGAGAGAGTATCTTTAAAATTAAAAGGAATGAGCCCGGTACAATACCGAACCCATTCCATGTAGTTTAACCCGTCCAAATTTTTGGGGTCACATCACTTTATGAGAGGAAGATGAAAATGGTTGATAATGGATTGAATGGATTCCTGAAAAAAGTTTCTGATGGTAAAATCTGTCTTGGCGGTGTGGTGACTTTAAGTGATCTGACAGTCAGTGAGTTAGCAGGAGATGTCGGACTTGACTTTATCTGGATCGATGCGGAGCATGCTCCGCATACGATTGATGGCGTGATGAAACATATTATTGCCACTCGTGGTACCGGTTGCGCACCTTTTGTCCGGGTGCGTGCCAATGATCCTATGCTGATCAAGCCTTATCTTGACCTTGCACCTGCGGCAATTATTGTGCCGATGGTCAACAGTGCGGAAGAAGCTGCAGCAGCAGTGGAAGCCTGCCGCTATCCATTGCGTGGACGACGCGGATGCGGAGTACGCCGTGCGGTTCGATATGGAGAATGCGACTTTTTTGAGTATCTTAAAGATTCGGAAAACAATCCTTGGGTCATTGTTCAAATCGAACATATCGATGCCGTAAAAAATCTTGATGAAATTTTGAAAGTTCCCGGTATCGGCAGTATCTGTATCGGTCCCTGTGATCTCTCCGGCAGCATGGGAATACTCAATCGCATGGATGATCCAGAACTGAATAAAGTGCTGGATGAAATCTGTGCCAAGACGAAAGCTGCCGGCAAAATACTCGGTACAGCGGCTGGAGGATTTCCACGTTGGAAAGAACGGGGGGTAAATTGGTTCGCCGGAACCAGTGACTGGGGTGCTATGGCATCTGGATTCCGGAACTTCATCAAAGAATGCCGTTAAAAGAAGATTATAAACTGCATAGGGTCTCAATGCAAATAACTGCAAAATTCAATATTTTAGCAACGCATCAATTCAATGACATAACCGCATTTTGGCTTGAGGAAGACGGAAAAGTCGGATTCACAATCATTCCATCCGGAATGGAGGGTTGCAGTCTGCATACCTGAACCTGCCGCAAAACATCCGAACATCCGCAGACTGCGGTGTGTGTGGCAGTACGCGCAGAACGGCGGCTGATCTTGTAGTACGCTGCGGCATCATTTCCGGAAATAATGCAATCGCCCGCCTTGAGCGAACCGTTGAGAATCCTCTCCTCGGTCTCCTGCTCAAAGCGGTCATAAACGTGGATAATATCTTTTTTCAGAGTAACCATAATGGATTATTATACACGTCAAAAGGCGTTTTGTCAAATCCGCTTTACGGTGATCTCCGGAAATCAGAAGACTTTGTAAGTGCGAATTTCAAACGGAGACAACTCCAGTTCCAGTCTGCCGTCCGGCAGAGCGGTGATATCTCCGTCGCGCCATTCGATCAAGTCGGTCGGACAAACTTTTACCGGCATGGCAAATTCCAGTGAACCAGAAGAATATTTCCCCTTGGTTTCCACAATACGGATGATCCGGCAAGCGGATTTTTCTGCTTTTTTCAACGCTCCGAGGGTCAGACCGTCACCATTTACCCGGCAGAATGATCCGGCACTTGCACTGCGGAACCGGTCAAATACCAGTACTTCCCGGTTAAGTGAAGCTGCTTCACCCAGCAATCCGGAATCCAGCGCATTTCCCTTGTGCGGATAAAACGCATAAGTAAAACGGTGTTCTCCGGTGTCGGCCGAAAAATCCGGATATTTCGGAGAACGCAGCAACGCCAGATCCAGCGTATTTCCCTTTACCTTGTAACCGTATTTGCAGTCATTGAGCAATGCCGCTCCGCAGCGGCTGTCGGAAATATCCGCATAACGGTGGGCGCAAACCTCAAACTGCGCCGTTTCCCAACTGCTGTTGTTGTGAGTGGCGCGCCGGATGTTGCCGTACTGGATGTCAAAAAGCGCATCCGGCGCTTCAACAGTGGTCGGGAATGCAGTACGCAGCATTCTTCTGGTTTCGTGCCATTGGACAGTGTTTTCAAACTCCAGGAGTTTACTGCCGGAAGACAACTTGACTTTCTGATGCAGCACCGATTTGCCGAAGTGATAAGTGAATTCCAGAAAATCACAGACTTCGCCTTTGTAAGCGGCACAATGATCGGCATTCAGCACGCAATTGACCTCATCGGGGTAAAAAATTTCCACATCCCACGCTTCATAAATATTGGGTTGATCGTGGTACAACGTCAATACGTTACCGGGGGCAGAAAGCATTTCCAGAGCGGTTTCACGGTCAAATGCCCGGAGCAGCCTGCCGGATGATTCAAATTCATACCGGATAAGTTCATTTTCCAGAACCAGCGGAGTGACACGGCGGGGGCTGGACGGTTTTCTTTCCCCACCCCGGAATAAAGTGGTAAAAGTACCTCCGTCAAGCGGCAGAGCAACAGTCACTTTGCCATCGGCTTCATCCTGAACCGGCAAAGTGGTGCCATCGGCCGTTTTCACTTCGCAATTCTGCCACGTTTCCGGCAGGGAGATAAGATTGCAGTATTTTTCCGACAGGGTATTGACCAGCGTCACACAATTTTCATCCCGGATGAAAAGTTTTTCTGCCGCCTCTGCCAGTATTTGGCGGCAGCCGTCAGCGATCATTGCGTGATCGGCGGCGGCATCCTGATAAACCATGCCGATCGACGAACCGGGGATAATATCGTGGAATTGATTGCACAGCAGGGTTTTCCAGAATTTGTCCAGTTTTTCCGCCGGGTAATATTCCGGCGGAAGCTGGGCCATCATAAATTCCACAGCACTTAACAATTGTTCATTCTTGCGGTTGGCCCGTTTCACCCGGGATTGCGAAGTGAATGTACCCCGGTGAAATTCAAGATACAATTCTCCGGTGAATTTATCCAGTTTATCCTGATCTTTTGCCAATTCCCGGAAGAAATCCTCCGCCCGGCTGCAGCGGACACGGGGAGTAAATTCCCAATTCTGCACCCGCCGGAAATTTTCCATATACTCCTCTTTAGGGCCGCCGCCGCCGTCACCGATGCCGAAAAGCGAAACAAATTTATCCAGAAAACCGTTTTCCTTAAATCCGTTCTGCGCTTTGCTCAATTTCCCCGGCAGCAGTTGGGAGTTGTAGCTCTTTTCCGGCGGGAAGTGCGACAGCACCTGACTGCCGTCGATCCCCTGCCAGATAAAGGTCTCATGCGGAAAAGTATTGATCGTACTCCAGGAGAGTTTCTGGGTCAGGAAAAAATCACATCCGGATTTGCGGATGATCTGCGGCATGGCGGCGGAATAACCGAAAACATCCGGCAGCCAGAGATTTTTTACCTCAATACCGAATTCATCCATAAAGAAATTCTTGCCGTGAATAAACTGGCGGATCATCGATTCACCGGAAATAAGATTGCAGTCGGCTTCCACCCACATCCCGCCCTGAAGTTCCCAGCGTCCCTCTTTGACCCGCTCTTTGATCTGCCGGTAAAGTTCCGGATAGTTTTCTTTGACAAACATATATAATTGCGGTTGGGAGGCTCCGAAAATATATTCCGGATACTTTTCCAACATCCGCAGCTGGCTGGAAAAAGTGCGTGCCGCTTTGCGGATGCTTTCCCGTACCGGCCAGAGCCAGCCGACATCCAGATGGGCGTGGCCGACAGCATAAACCGTCAATGCCGAAGCTGCTGCCGGCAGTTTGAGCAGTTTCTGCAAAACATCTCTTGCCGGAACAGCTTTTTCCGGATCATCCTGATAGATACAGACCGCCTGATGCAAAGTACGCAAAATGATATTGGCCCGGTAATCATTTTCCGGCATGGATTCCATCGCATCAAAAAGAGTGCGGATATCCAGCAGTAATTGCCAGACATCCGTCCGGAATTCAACCAGACGCATAATATGAGCGATTGCCTCAAAGGAGCCTTCCGGATGCAGTGTATCAAGGGCAACTTCATAGGGCAGATCCACTCCGAAAAGATGGTTGGCGGCGGCTTCAGCGTAAAATTCGATATTCTCCCCGCCGGAAACCGTGCCGATCACCCAGCGTTCTTTGACAAATGCCGGATCATGCACCGAACCGGAAGTCAAACCGCACAGCGGCACTCCGGCAGCATCCGACAGCAATATCTCTCCGCTGAGATTCAACCGCAGTGCGGCAGTTTTTCCCCGCCAGTGTTCCGGAACCGTACCTTGCAGATGAAACCAGGCACTTTCCCACTTTTCACCCCAACGCATCCCTTCGGAAACTGGTTGAAAAGTCAATTGACCGATACCGGAAAATTTCACCGGCTTGACCGAATGGGCAAATTCGGCTTTCAACGGAAGTGATTCTCCGTAAATATCCGCCTGTCTGCGTTCCAGAAAAAGCCGGATATGTTCCCGGTAAATATTATTGATATTGCTGTTATTCATGATCACTTTCTCCATTTGACCGCAATAAAAATCCCCGCCGCACGGTCACTTGCGGCGGGGAAAAAGAGTTTTCAGAGAATTATGGCGCAAGTTTCATTCCAGTCCTCAAGTTTGATATTGAGGATGAATTTGCCTTTACCGTCCGGAGCAATGGAGTAATTGGCCTCTTTGGGCATGCCGTTGGAGTCATACTGATAGACTTCCTGCGGAGCGTTATCCAGAACAAACTGCCGGGAAACAGCGGTCAGAATACGCTCTTTGCCGATGATGAAGCCTTTACCAAGTTCCACCGGGGTGATGGGGAACATTTTATCCAGAATACCGTACCCGCCGTAACGTTCATCGACTCCGACATGGTAATTGTAGTAGACCAGTCCGTGCCGCAGAGCAATGATGATGGAACGGTTGAGGATCTTTCCCCACTGTTTGCGGTCGGCAACATGTCGCTGCGGACGGATTCCCAGCGTGGACGGAGTCGAACTCAACTGCCCCATCGCCTGATAGAGGAAGTCAGAAGGTTCATCTTTGCCCAGCAGAGTATCGGTAACGTTGTTATTCTCCATTTCCGTGAAACGCACACCTGGAACCAAAGTTTCTTCCTCGGTACACGGTTGGGTATTGGCGATGAAAATCCCGCCTTTATCCAGCACATGACGGGTGATATTCACCCGCGCTGAAGATGCCGTGACGGTGTAATCATAAAGTTTTTCTTTGATTTTGCCGTCCGCACTCATATTCACGGAAAATCCGTCCCATTTGTCAAATCTTGCCCGGTCGACCCGGTTCCATGCCGCCGCACCGGCAGCAAACTGGTCGATGTAAATACCCTGATAACCGCACTCATCCATCAGATAATCGATCAGGGAAAGCAGGTGTTTATAACGGTAATTGCCGACTTCAGCATAGACGAAAAGGTCGATATAGGGCGGTTTGGAAAAGAAGTTTTCCACCACGATGCGGCCGTGTTTGTCCCGGATCATGGAATCAGCATTGGGATTGGATTCCAGAAGTTTGGATTGTGCGGCATTGAGTTTGATACCGTAATGCCGGGAGTCGCCGGGTTTGCCGGGCAGGATCTCTCCGCCGGGGATCTTGGTGATATCCACCGCAAAAAGGTTGTGCTCCAGAGTCGCCAGCAGTTTCATGCCCGGATCTTTGGCAGCGATCGCGGCAAGTTCCTCTTTCGCCATCTTTTTGATCTCTTCGCGGGATTTGCCGGAACCATTCATATATTCGATCCACGGCACACCGTTGACGATCGAATTACGCATGGTTTTGGGCCACTCTTTCCACGCCCGGTGTCCGAATTTGAACGGGCCGGGAATGGTGACATTGTTGCGGTTCAGCTCTCTGCGGAGCAGATTCAGATAGACGAACTCATCCGGAGAAGCCATCACATGCACCAAACGTACAATCGTGTGGCTTTTTCCGGCGGGGATACCGA
>SUWL01000077.1 GCA_015061495.1 Lentisphaerota bacterium | reverse complement strand
GCCCAGGCAGCCCCCAATCTCCGCAAGGAACTGGAGGTCGAAGATATGCTGATGGCTGCCGGTAAACTTACCGATGGGACGGCGTTCCTCTTTGATCCCTCCTGGTCAAGATTGGAAGAACGCCTCAAAGTCCCCGGCCCCGGATGGGAAATTTTCCCGAAACGCATGGAAGTCAACTTTACCATCACCGGTGAAAAAGGCATGATCCAGTGCGATTGTTTCGGTCCGAATGTCTATCACAACGGCGCTCCCAATGACCGTTTGACCGTGCAGTACACCTATTTCGATGAGTGGATCGGATTGATTGATGAATTCGTAGATTGTGTCCGCAACGGCAAACAGCCGAAAATCAATCTCAAATGGCACAGGCATACCATCGAGTGCATGAATGCATGTTATGAAAGCATCAGTTGCGGCAAAACCGCTATCGTAAAAAAGTAACAAACGATTTTGGAGAAATGCTATGAAAAACACAGTTTCCTCTCCTGCCTCCGATGTCAAAGTTTCACCTGTCTGCAGACAGGTGAAACGGATCCGTTTCACCCTTATTGAATTGCTGGTGGTCATCGCCATCATTGCCATTCTGGCGGCGATTTTGCTTCCGGCGCTCAACTCCGCCAGAGCGCGCGGACAGGCGGCAAGCTGTCTGTCCAATATCAAACAGTGCCGACAATATTTGAGTTTTTATGAAGATGCCAATAACGGATTCATCGTAACCTATGATTCTTCGCTGTCATGGCACACTGGCGTACTGAAAATAATGCCGGAATTGGATAAAAATGTGGTCGGATGTCCCACCGGAGCGCGCGCCGACAAACTTGCTTCCTGCATGTGGCACGGATTATTTGGCGGCAGAGCCGGAGTACTTCCCGACAAATACAACTCAAAAGGTGTTGATCAATGGAGCAAATATATCGTTTCGCGCCGGGTCACCAATTCATCGACCTTTATTGTGCTGGCAGACTCCCTGCACACTGCGGCATCATGCAGTGACTGGAGATGTGCCGCAAGCGGACAGGTCCAGCTTTACAACTTCGGCGGCAACAACAGTAATTACGGAATACATATGCGCCATGCCGGCAAAGCATCGGCGGCATTTCTGGACGGTCATGCCGAAGCGATCGACCAATACAAATTCAAAGACTCCATCATTGCGGATTACAAGGCTGCCGATGTGGCGGCATCAAGTTACCCGTCTCTCACTTATGTTGATGCGAATTCCGTAGTGCAAAGTGTTGAATGATTGCTGTACATCATCGCCAAATCAAAACCACCGGTGCCGCCGGTGGTTTTGATTTTTCAAACGATCGCTTGATAAATCCATGCTGGTAATCCGGCTGCCATCACCCAGTCCGCAATGGGAGTTTCAGTTCCGGCAGCCGGAACGTTGATCCGCAATACCGGTTCAGTGCTGATGATATCGGATACCACACTGCGTTATGACCGGAAGACTGTGACAGGGAACATACCGGACAGCCGTATTTTATATATGACCGAATATCCGCAATACTTCAATTTATCCGGTCTGAAGCAAAAACGCTCTTAAAAGGATGAAATCAAGAATTTTTGAGGAGTTTTGAAGTTGACTCTTGAAAAAATTTTTTTACGGTATTATCTTAAACAACAGCAAATACAAACTGCCCCGGCATCTGCGATACCGGGTCGATATCATCAGGAGAAAAAATCATGCAAAAATCTGTTATTCAGGGTAATCCGCTGGTAGGTGCATCCATCGGCGCCGGCTTGAAAACCTTGAAATTTTTTCACTCTCTGAATCTTGGCAATGTGGTGCTTTGCGGTTTGCCGGATTCCCGGGAAGAGGCCGCTGAACTGCTCACCTACTGCCGGGACAATAAAATTTACATCATGATAAGCGAACTTGTCCACCGGCACAACCACGAACGCTGGCACGCTCCGTCGCTGGATAAGAAAACCGTGGAAGAACTCATCCCACTTGCCGGAGAGTACTTCCTCGGCAGATATGCCATCGGAGAAGCCGGCGGCATCCTCTACTGGCCCAAATTTTACACCATCAACGAAGCTGTCCACGCCTACCCCAATATGCCCCCGGCTGCCAATGATGCCGAAGCACGGCACAACTATGTGGAATATCTGAAAAAAGAGCTGGCTTTTGAACGCGATGAAGTTGCCGACTGCAAACTGTTCAACGTGGATTCCAGCGTGGTATTCGCCACGCATACCGAAGCAGGGATCGACGGACAGTGTCTGGAAATGCTTCCCGGTGATCCGCTGATCACCCTTTCTGCGGTGCGCGGCGCTGCCCGTTCGGCAAACCAGAACTGGGGCGTGCATATCGCCCAGATGTACTACGGCGGTATTCACTGCGATGAGATGTATATGCGCCGCTGGCGTGCCTCTTTATGGTTGAGTTTCATGGCAGGAGCGCAATTCATCTACCCGGAATGCGGGCACTTCAAATACCAGATTTCACTCGAACCGTTCCGGGACTTCAACGATCCGCTGGTGCGCCGGTTCCGGGATGAACTGCGCGAACTTTACCGTTACACGCTGATCCACCGCCGTCCGGCAGGCTTCCCGCAATCCCCCATGGCGATCGTACGGGGACGGGATGACGGACATCCGGGGATCTGGAACCCATACGCCTGGGGGATCTATGAATGCGGCGAAGCATGGGAGTACTCCGATGCGGACAAGGCGTGGGAGATGTACAATACCTTCTTTACCAGAGCGCCGCTGTTTGCATCATTCAACACCGGAGAATATGACTGCAGCGGCAACCCGCCGGGAGGTCAGCTGGATATGATCCCGCCGGATGGGGATTTCAGCAGCTACCGGACGCTGATGTTTCTGGGAACCAACCGGATGGATGAGGAACTGTACGGCAAATTGATCAACTTCGTAAAAAATGGCGGTCATTTGATCATTGCCCTCTCCCATTTTGACAACTCCCCGGTGCGCGGCGGAGAAAAAATCACCTATTTCCGGGATGGAAAAATCCGCGATTTGTGCGGATTCGACATCGCCGGCAGAGGCAAAAGCGACGTTTACGGTATTTCCGTCATCCGCCAATGCTCCGATCCCCGTTACGATCTGCCGATGAAACACCCCGGACGCGACCCCAATTTCAACGGCAGAGTGACCGCAATGGCACTTGACAATCTCGCTCCGGAAACGACCATCCTCGCCGGATTGCGCGACACGGCAAGGGATTTCACCGGCATGAGCGAATTTGACCGCAAACCGCTGCTGGTGGAACACCGCCTGGGTAAAGGACTGGTTTTGACCATCACTGCCGGAGAAGCTCCGGGAAGTTTCGGCTTGCGGGAGTTTGTCAATATGCTTATCTGGTCATCGCTGCGGGTACACCGCACCGATGTGGACTTCCTCGCAGGAGACCGGATCCGTTACGCAGTTTACGATGACCACGGCAATCAGAAGTTCTACCTCTACAACAGCGATCCGGATCTGCCGTCCGGCGTGCAATTGCTTTATCAGGGCAAAAAATACGGTTCGCTCATACTCAACGCCAATGAATTCAAAGCCGGCTGGGTCAGCGACAAGTTGATCTTCATCCCCGCTGATCCGCTGTGGGAGGCGGAAAATTGCGGCAATGACACATTCCGTTTCATCAGCCGGGCGCAGACGGTCAATATCATCAATACCGGCAATGAATTACGGCAGATCACTGTCAACGGTCAAACGATATCCATCGCCCCGGAAGAAGGCGGTGCTTTGACCATTTCAGCAGATATTCCGGCTGATAAAGCAGCGTTTTTCAGCGATGACTTCATGGAGGAACCCGTCGTGGAAGTAACGGACGCTTCCACGCCGTATTGATAAAAGTAAAACCGCCGCCGGAGGTCTGCCCCCGGGCGGCGGTTGGTTTTCTCCTTAAATTGCCGCAAATTGCCGATGCAATGCACGGGGCAGTATTCCGGCGGCAGGGGTCGGCAGCAGTGATGTTTTCGTATGGCAGCATCAGGAGCGAACGGGAGTATTCAACCGATCTATCATCGGTGATGATCAGAATATTTTCCGCATTCAACAGCGGAAACAGCCGCTGCCGCAGTGGAATCAGTTTGCCAATCCAACGGATTTATACTGTACACATCTTTGAACTGCTGTAAAAATTGCGGTCTCGATACGGATGTTTTCTCCGCCGGAAGAACGCATGGGAAACACTGCTGCGGATCACTTCACCGGTTCAGCGGGCAGCCGGGTGATATTGACCAGTCTGCCGTTTCGCAATTCGTAAAAATCGAAGCGGAAATAAGGCAGTTCATTACGGTTTTTACTGTACAGCTGGATCACCCGGAGAAAACGCGGCAGAGCAGAATTGAAACGTCCCGGTAATACCGCAAAACCGTAATTGGCATTGAACCGCATTGGCTTGATCAGTTTGCCGTTTTTGTCGAATACGGCAAAAAGCATTCCCTGCTTGCGGTCGCCGTAAAATGATGCAAAAAGCTGACCGTCTGCCGCACTTAAACATTGAGTGCCGTAACGGGTTTCATAGCCGTGGTCGATATCCATGATTTGCGGTTCTGTGGAGAAATCGACCGGTATTCTGCCGATCCGGTTGCCCCGGTGCATTCCGGGCGGTGTCGGACCGACTCCGAAATAAAAATGATCATCCAGCACTGTGATACCGTCGATCGGGAACTTCAGTTTATGCTCCTGTAATACTTCAAGATCACTGCTCAATTCGATGATCGCCCCATCACCGGCATAAGCAACTGCCGCATATACTTTACCGTTAAAAAAGCAGATATCTCCGGTATGCACAGGGGTTTTCACATGTTTGACACAGCTGCCCTGCCAGTTGAGTTTGTATATGCCTCCGGCGTATGAGAGAAACAACGCATCATTAGAAGCACATGCCCCCTGGGCGTGTCTGCCGACCTCATTCAACTGCCCTTTGACCGTATAAACTGCCGGGATATTGCCGTTTTTCTCTGCCGCAAACGCACAATGATACCCGGAAACAAACAATCCGAAAAGCGTGCAGAATTTCCACGCCTGCCAACTGAATTTTTTATTTTTCATTCTGCCACCCGGTGATTTCCGCACATTGAGAACCGTTGATCAGCAAAGCGCTCCACCGCATGATACCCGGTTGATCACCGGGCGGAAGCTGGGGGACGACTCTTACGAAATGGTTCTGATCTGCCGCCAGATTTTCCGCCAGCACCGCATAGTGCAGCTGGGAACACCTGACCTGCCGCAAAGCGATTTTACGGGGTTCGCCGCCATTGACCGAGACCGTGAATGCGACCGATTCCGGCAGGGTTTCCGCAAGTAAGATCACTTGTTCGCCGCGAAATGAAAAGGTGAATGGGAAAAGCTCTTTGCCGGCACGTTTCTGCCACTTGACACTGCCGCATTGTACGGCATTGCCCTGCTCAATGACCTTGTCGATCCACCGGCTTGCCATAAAATCGTAACTGTCGGCAACGATGACCGGCATCCGGATATCCCATCCTTCCGGCGAAAGCTTGCTCAATTCAACTCTGTTAAAAAAGTTATAACTGTCGCCGGTCAGCGTTTTTTCCGGCAGGATGACCGGTTTGACGGGACTTTTTTCAATTCTCTCCCACTCGGCAAAAAAACACCGGGTGTATACCGCATATCCCCGGTCATGGGGATGGGTGGAATCAAAATATTCCGCCGCCCACAATCCGTCCGTATCGATCCTGCCGGTATGATATTCCCGGTGCATCACTCCCAGAATGTCGGCATATTCCAGTTGATATGCCTCAAAGAGCCGGATATGTTCCAAACGCCGCTGCCACTTATTTATATCCGGATGTTCCACATGTTCTCTGCCGGCGGTAAAGACCGGAAGTACAGCGACATTGCGTTTCAGACATGTCCGGATGAGCGCTTCATAGGATTGATTTTTCTGATCGGCAAATCCATCCACGCCGCCGCTTAACCGGTCATTGAGCGTAAAATCCAGGATCACCAGATCCGGATCATGGCTGAAAACATCCCTTTCCAAACGGAAAATCCCCAGCGAACTGCCGGTTGCACCGATCGCCGCATCTGCGAACTCCCAGTGTGCTGCCGGATAACGTTTTTTCAATTCCGCCATCGTCCGCCCCCGCCAACTGGTGATATTGGGTGCTGAAGCATTGGCTCCCCAAGTCAGAGAACCGCCTAAAAATACCACTGAAACCCGCTCATTACGCCGGGCTTTTGCCATAATATCCGAAATTGATTTGCAGTACTTCACTCTTTCCCCTCCGCTGCAGAAAAATGTGATCACCGGAAATAATAACGATATGATCAGAAATTTTTTCATCATCACACCAACTCGATTTTCAACACATCCCCCGTCTGCAATCCCGGGTGACGGATGCGCAATTCGTCGCTTTTAAGCAATTCAAATCCCCAGAAATCGATCAGCATGGATGCTGAATCGTCCCGCAGCAGCGTAACTTTTTTAACTTTTCCTTTAAGCTGCGGCAGAATGATATCCCCCATCGGCGGCACCAGCACCCCGGCATAAAGCGATTTGCCTTTTTGAGTGTAGCAGATCCCGAATGGCGGAGTAAATTCCGATTTACCGCAACCGGTGACCGCTTCACCGTTGAGCCGGAACCACTCTGCCAATCCATTGAGCCGTTCGACAGTTTTTTCCGGCAAAGTGCCATCCGCCATCGGTCCGATATTAAGCAGCAGATTGCCATTTTGCGAAACACAGCCGAGCAAGCCGGAAACCAGCGTGGTCAGACTCTTGTAATTTTCATCACCGGCAACATATCCCCAGTTGTCATTCATCGTGGCGCAGGATTCCCAAACCACCGGTTTGCCTTTGACCTGCGGTGCCTGGTTCATCACGGTTATTTCCGGAGTATAGTAATCAAAATCGCAAACCTTATCCTTGGAGAATGCCAGCCGGTCATTGACCAGGATATCCGGTTGATGCCGGTAGATCATCTCCAGCAGCCTCTCCCGCTCAAAGTAGTCGACCTCATCTTTATATTTGCTGGTGTAATCAAAGAAAAGCAGATCGATCCTGCCGTATCCGGTCATCAACTGTTCCACATTGCTGTAAAGGTAATCCAGAAAACTGCGGTACTCTTCAGCAGTGGGGGTGTGGACGACTTTGCGGTGATAAAACTCCGGACTCTCCGGATCGGCATATCCCGGATGGGTCCAATCCGGCAGGGAATGGTAAAAACCGATTTTCAATCCGGCTTTGCGGAACGCATCGACGACCATTTTGGTCACATCTTTACCGAATGGGGTGTTGGTGACCTTGTAATCGGTATAATGGCTGTCGAACATACAAAATCCGTCATGATGTTTGGTGGTGAATACCACGTACTTCATACCGGCGGCTTTTGCGAGATTTGCCCATTTTTCCGGATCGAAATTTTCCGGATCGAATTTTTTGGCAAAATCCTCATATTCTCCGGGATTCCACGGGTCATTGGCATAACTCCATTCGCCTTTTGCGGGGATGGAGTAAATGCCCCAGTGGATGAACATCCCGAAACGGGCGGAAGTGAACCAGTCTGTTTTCATAAAATTCCATTCAAATGTTGATTAAAGTTCGATTTCAGCCAATTCGCCGGGGGCGAGGCGCACGCTGCGGCGTTTTTCTCCGGAAAAGTGCACGATGGCACACTGTTCCAGATTTTCTTCGGTGTTAAGCAGATAAAGTATCCGCGGCGAACCGGGATAAACGGCATAACGCACCCGGTCGGAAGATTCCACGGCGGGATAAGAGTAATTGGCATTGCACGCCGCTTTCATCAGAAAGGTGTACAACTCTTTCAAGCCGGCCGCTCCCGGATAGTTCAGGGAGTTGACCAGGATCACTTCGCCTTTGCCGCACCGGTTGCCGAAGATCACTCCGGAAGTCAGATTTTCCCAGGCCCGGAGTTCCGCGTCATCACCTTTGGCGGCGGTGGCGGTAGTTCCCCCGTCGGCTTTCAGCTGATGATCCTGATCGTTGAAACGGTCGGAATTGACCGCCAGCACATCGGCATTGACGGGAATCAGATCGGCGGCATCGAAAGAAAAACCCGGATATTTCGGGTCGCAGATACTCGTCCAGAGCGGGAACACCCAGCAGCTTTGCGGCATCGCTTTGAATTTTACTCCGAACGGGCGGTAAGTTTTTCCGGAAGCGGTCTTCACTCCGCATAACTCCTGCCAGTCGCCGTTATTGTAGGGGATGTAACCGCCGTCGGGAGTGGTTTGAGTATTCAAATGGGCGGCAGTGAGCAGCAGTTGTCCACCGTTTGTTACATATCTGACAAGTTTGTTGTAAAGTTCATCACTCATCACATTTCTGCCGAGGAAAATGACCGCTTTGTAGCGTTGCAGCAATTCATCGGGGATATCATACGGAATAATATGCACCTGTCCGGCAGGGGGATTGCCGGAAAAATCTCTGTCGCCGGCAAGTTCTTTATTGTGCCACTCTGAACGGCGGTAAAATTCATTGAAAAGCTCCCACGAAGTTTCCGCTTCACCGACTTTGAAGCGATCATCGCTGCGGATGCCCCAGAGGTGGGTCTGGTCACTGCCGCAATAGCCGTCCAGAAAGCCCTGCATCACGGCGATTTCAGCTTCCGGCAGACCGGCCGGTCGGGGATGGTTTTGAGCAAAAGCGGTGAAGTCACTCAACTCTTTGCGGAATCTGACCACCATCGGATCATTGATTGCGGCACTGTTTCCCAAAACTTTTTCATAACCGGTAAATCCGTGTTCGGCATAGATCGGGTCGGCTCCCCGGATAAAAGCGTGATAGAGCGAAGTTCGCCACCGTTTGAACCATAATTCATCGTGGACATTGCCGCCGTACCACAATGTCGCCAGATCGACTCCGAATGAATCTTTGCCGAATGACCTGACTGCACCGGCAATGCCGCTGTAGAGCAATTCGGTATCCTTCTGATAGGTCATTTCCACATCCATTTTGTCGATGCCGCAGCGCAGGTAATGGGGGACAGCCAGCCCGCGGGCTTCCACGCTTTTCAGCGGGGCGGAAATTCCGTATGAACGCAGTTCTCTGATGGCGGCGAGCAGTACTTCGCGTACTTCATCGGCCGCCTGATTGAAGTTATCGGCACTGCCGGGTTTGGTTTTGCCGCGGGATATGGAACTTTCCGGCCAGTAAAAGCGCACTCCCCCGTATTCATGAAGCATTCCGGTACAGTCGATCACATCGGAATATTCCTGCATGATCCGGGCATATTCCCGGATATATTGCAAGTAATCATCTTTGACTTTGCCGCTCATACGGCTGATGATCTCATCCATCTGGATGATCATGTGGTTTTTGCGGGCAAATTCGCAGACCTCCTGCAATTTTTCCGGAAGCCACGGGCCGCAAAACAGCGCGAGGAAGTTTCCGGAATTCTCCTGTTTCATCAATTCGACAGTGAGTATACCGTCATGCGCTTCACAGAGCGCACCGGTCGAAACGATTTTTTTCTGATTCATAATTTGTCGGTCGGGTTGGTTGGTTGTTTGCGGTAGATCGACGGAGCAACGCCGTACCGTTGTTTGAACATCCGGGAAAAGTGATAAACATCATTAACACTGATAATATTGCAAATCTCTTTTAAGGACAGTTCCGTCGTAGTCAAAAGTTCTGCGGCATATTCATACCGCCGCTTGAGCAGAAACTGATATGGCGAAGTGGACAACTTCTGATGGAACAACCGGTTCATACGGCTTTTGCTCATGTGGATGGCACTGGCGATGTTCATCAATGGATCAGGATCCTGATAAAAGGCATTGATCTCTCCGCAAATCACCTGCAATGCCAGATCCTCCGGCATGGAATCCTCCTTAAAAACCGATGCCAGTTCCCGCAAACAGCAGGTACACAATGCAATGACATTGATCTGATCCAGCAGAATATTTTTTTTACCGCCGGACTTATCGGTTATATCGCGGTAGATCTTTTCAAGTTCCTCTGTCGCTTCGATCCGGTAGATCTGATTGCCCCGGATCGGATTGATGATAAAATGCACCGAAAACTGGTTGATTTTGGTCTTGTTCCAGGTGGAAAAGGTGATCTGCGGCGGGATCAGATAGAAACAATCCGGCAGCAATTCGATCTCTTTACCCTGGATCGTCACCCCTGCCCCGTAGCAGTCGTGACGGTACAATCTCCAGAACCGGTTGCGCAGGTTACGGTAATTCCATTTGCCGTACGTCCGGGAAGTGACCCCGTATGAGAGCAATTCAAACTGGAATTTCAGAGCTTTTTCCATATCGCTGGTTTTCATGCATCATCTCCGCTGTCAAAAATCTGTTGACAATAATTATAAACACGGCTCAACTCCCTTTTGCCCGGATCTCCGGCTGTACGGAAGATTATTTCCAGATTGCATGGTCCGGCGAAACCGTTTTCCCGCAAGGTCCGGACGATTTCCGCCAGCGGGATAACTCCCTCACCCGGCGGCAGATGTTCCTCCCGGATACCGTGATTATCGGAAATATGGATATGCCGGATCATCGAAGCGTGTCTGCGGCATACTTCAAACGGATCTTCATTGAGATTGACGTGGTTCAAGTCAAGGGTCATAAACATCCGGTTTTCTCCGTAGGACCGGGCAAAATCGGCAATTTCATCCACCATCGGATAACGCTCATTATCTTCCGGCTTGTACGGGGCATTTTCCATACAGAAAATAAAGCCGAGTTCCCGGATCTTCTCCAGAAGTACCGCACAACTCTCATGGAAATAAAGTGCTTTTTCCGGAGCATTGAAGCGGTTCCAGTAGTGTTCCACGACCGGAACTCCGGCAAAATCGGCAAACTTTGCCAGATAATTTCCGGCATCGGCGATTGCCTGCGCTCTTATTCCCGGATCATCCGAACAACTGCCGCCACCCATAATTCCGTGGACGGCGACCACCGGGACCCGGCTCTTTTGCAGTGCCCGGATGATGCCGCTGACGTCACCTTGAGGGTACATGCCGACCTCAACTCCGGAAAAACCGGTGTCCGTCAGGAGCGCCAGATTTTTCATCCACGCATCGTAATCATCCGGCGGCGAAGCAAAAACACAGGTGCTTAAAGTCAGCGGCACACTCATTTTGTCATCCTGCTCATTGAAAAAGTCCGATGATTACGATGCGTGGA
>SUWL01000076.1 GCA_015061495.1 Lentisphaerota bacterium | reverse complement strand
GATTGTGAACGCGGTTGCCGCACCCGGGGGAAAGTTCCCCCGGAACCCCCTTGTGGCGGGATAAATCCTCGCCACCTCTCATTTGTCCTGCAACCGTTTGTACGCGTGCTTTTATTTACAGACTATTCGATGTGGTAACAGCAGTCTGCAAACGTTTTATACGCGCACTTTACGCCACACGTCCGATTTCTCCGTAATTCTCCGTAACCATCCGTACCCATCCGTACAAAACGCCAGTTTGCAATAACACCGCAACCCGGCATCCGGGGGTACGGGGGCAGAGCCGCCGCGACTTTTCGCTTTTCTTTGGCTGACTTTCTTTTCTCGTGAAAGGAAAAACCCCAATGCGCTGGAATGCACACGGGGGTTTTTGCCGAGCTTTTTTTCAAAAAGCGTAATTCGCTTTTCTTTGCTGACTTTCTTTTCTCGTGAAAGGAAAACCCCCAATGCGCTGGAATGCACACGGGGGTTTTTGCCAAGCTTTTTTTCAAAAAGCGTAATTCGCTTTTCTTTGGCTGACTTTCTTTTCTCGTGAAAAGAAAGTCAGTAGTAGGAGGGGCGGGAGGGGGTTTTCCGGAGGTTACGGGAAGGGACCGCGGGGATATATTCGAGCCGGAAGCTGTTTTCGGCTCGGTGGTCGGTAACTTTTATTGCGTTATCCTGTTTACGCAAATCGTAATAGAAGTCCCAGCGGCGGGCTTCTTCGCGTGACATATTCAATTCGATCCGGTTTTCGTCGGTGATTTCATATTTACCGCCCCAGTCCCAGTATCCGTCATCGGTTCCGTTTTCGTTTTGCGGGTTCCGCAGCCGCAGTATGATCATATCTTTATATACTGCGGCGAAGTCATCCCTGCCGGAGAGGGTAGTTTCGTACTTGCCGTTGGAGAGGCGTATTACCTCGCATCCGGAACCGAACAAAACAACCATGGCAAAAATGATACAGCCTGCTGAAAATCTCATCCGTACCCCCTTTTTCATCAGATAACGATATTGACCAGGCGGCCCTGAACGTAGATAACTTTTTTGGGTTCTTTGCCGCCGAGAGCTTCTTTAACGGTATCATCAGCCAGAGCGATCGCTTTAGCGGTATCGGAGTCACAGTTAACGGGCATCATCAGGCGTGCTTTGGGTCTGCCGAGGACTTGGACAAGGATTTCGACTTCGCTGACTTCCAGAACTTTTTCATCATATTCCGGGAAAGGCACATACGCGATGGAATCCTCATGTCCGAGGTGTTCCCAGAGTTCCTCTGCGAGGTGCGGGGCAAAAGGAGCGAGGAGCAGTGTGAATGCTTCTGCGGCATCTTTGGGAAGTTTCTCCAGTTTAGCCAACTCGTTAAGGCAGACCATCATAGCGCTGATGGCGGTATTGAATCCGAAAGTTTCCAGATCGGCGCCGACTTTTTTGATAGCGGCATGCACGGTGCGCCGGAGTTCTTTAGACATGGGCTCACTGGTGATCGGGGTAAGTCCGATGACCCGGTATGCTTTTTTAAGGAAGCGGTGAACGCCCTCCACGCCGGCGGTATTCCATGGTTTGACAGCTTCGAGTGGTCCCATGAACATCTCATAGAGGCGCATGGAATCGGCACCGTATTTAGCGATAACGTCATCGGGGTTGACGACGTTGCGCAAACTTTTGGACATTTTGGCTGGGAATTCCACCAGCGGTTCGCCGTCGCTTTTACGGACGGGACCAGCCGGGGTGAAATCGACCTGATCGGTGGGGACGAGAGCGCCGCGGGAATCTTTATAAGAGATGCCCAGGATCATGCCCTGATTGACCAGTTTGGTAAATGGTTCTTTGCAGTGGACATAGCCCAGATCGTAAAGGACTTTGTGCCAGAAGCGTGCATAGAGCAAGTGGAGTACGGCGTGTTCAGCGCCGCCGACATAGAGATCGACCGGGAGCCAGTATTTTTCCAGTTTCTTATCCCATGCCGCTTCGGTATTTTTGGGATCAATGTAGCGCAAATAGTACCAGCATGAACCGGCCCACTGTGGCATGGTATTGGTTTCGCGGCGGCCTTTGCGTCCGGTTTTCGGATCGGTATAATTGAGCCATTCACCGGCTTTGGACAGCGGCGGTTCACCGGTGCCGCTGGGTTTGAAGTCGGGCATTTCCGGCAGGGCTACGGGCAATTCGCTCTCATCGACGAGTTCGACGGAGCCGTCCTCATAATGGATGATGGGGAATGGTTCGCCCCAGTAGCGCTGTCTGCTGAAAAGCCAGTCGCGCAGTTTATATTTCACAGCTTCTCTGCCCATGCCGCGTTCGGCGAGCCATTTGGTGGCGGCTGGTTTGGAATCTTTAACGGACAAGCCGTTGACATTCAGACCGTCCTCATTGGCGGAATTGATAAGTTTTCCTTCGCCGGTCCAGCAGGCATTACCGGCGAGGACGGCGGCGACATCGACACCTTCGGCTTTGGCGGCGGCGGCATCGGGTTCGATGATGCACTTGATGGGCAGGTCGAACACCCGGGCGAATTCGAAGTCGCGGGTATCGTGGGCTGGCACTGCCATGATCGCTCCGGTACCGTAGGAGATCAGCACGTAGTCGGAGATCCAGATGGGGATCTGTACGCCGTTGACCGGATTACTGGCATAAGCACCGGTGAATGCGCCGGTTTTTTCGGTGGATTCGGTACGGGCGAGGTCGCTTTTCAAAGAAGCGGCTTTGCGGTAATCATCGACAGCCTGACGGCATTCGGGGGTGGTAAGTTTATCCACCAGCGGGTGTTCCGGAGCGAGAACCATATAGGTTGCACCGAAAAGGGTATCTGGCCGGGTGGTATACACGGTGACGTTTTCGCCGCAGGAAGTTTTGAAGATCACCTCTGCGCCGGTGGATTTGCCGATCCAGTTGCGCTGCATTTCTTTGATACCTTCCGGCCAATCGAGGTCATCGAGGTCGTTGAGCAGCCGTTCGGCATATTCGGTGATTTTGAGCATCCACTGTTTCATGGGGCGGCGTTCAACGGGGTGGTCGCCGCGTTCACTTCTGCCGTTGATGACCTCTTCATTGGCGAGGACGGTTCCGAGTGCGGGGCACCAGTTGACGGCGACTTCATCGAGGTAGGCAAGCCCCTTTTTATGAAGCTGCATAAAGATCCACTGTGTCCACTTGTAATAATCGACATCGGTGGTATTGATTTCGCGTTCCCAGTCGTAGCTGAATCCGAGGGATTTGATCTGTTCCCGGAAGTGATTGATATTTTTTTCGGTGGTTACCGCCGGATGGGTACCGGTATCCACGGCGTACTGTTCTGCGGGCAGTCCGAAGGCATCCCAGCCCATCGGGTGCAGTACGTTGAAGCCTTTCATGCGTTTGTAGCGGCAAACGATATCGGTCGCGGTGTAACCTTCGGGATGTCCGACGTGCAGACCTGCGCCGGAGGGATACGGGAACATATCCAGACAGTAATATTTGGGTTTATCTGCCAGATCGACTGCCCGGAAAGTGTGATTATCTTCCCAGAAACGCTGCCACTTTTTCTCAATGGCGGAAAAATCATATTCGGGATTCATAAGAAATACTCCTGTGGTTATATTAACATACATTGTCATGTCCGGGAGTAATATAACACCACTATCTTTTTTTTTCAAGAGAAATAGGCCGCTGCAGCTAAAACAGAGTGATTTTTCTTATTATTTATTGGCAGACCGACTTGACAGAAAAGGAAATATGCCGTATATTTTCTCCGGTATTTATTCAACACATTCAGACGGAGGAAATTTTTATGATCGATCCCAATCTTGAACCGCTGCTGATCCTGCAGGAAGCCGATTTGCGCCGCAAGGGCATGGAGCAGCGCCTCGCTCTGCTGCCCAAAGAGATGGATGCTATCATCGCCCGCCGGGACAAATTGAATGCTTCCACCGCCGCAGCTGCCGAACTTCTTAAAAAAGAAGAACTTGCTGTCAAACAGTGCGAAAATGAGATCGCCCGCCTCACCGCTGAAAGCCAGAAACTTCAGCAGCAGTCCGCCCAGGTCAAGAAAAATAATGAATATCAGGCGATGCTCGGACAGATCGCCGATAACAAACGCAAAATCGGTGAATTGGAAGAAACTCTGCTTGAGAAATTCGACAAAGTCGCCGAATTGCGCGAAAATGCCGAAAAAGTCAAACGCGCCAACGCTATGGAACTGCGCAGCGCCAGAACCGAATTTGAGGAATTGCTGGAATTTTCCAAAACTGTCAAAGCTGAAATCGCCCGTGCCATTGCTGACCGCCCGGCGCTTGCCGCCAATGTTTCCGATGATATGCTCACTACCTACAACCGTCTGCTCAAAAGCAAAGACGGTTCCGCGCCGCTGACCAAACTGGATAACGGCTGCTGCGGCAACTGCCACATGCGGGTGACGATGCAGACTGCCAATGAATTGTCCAAAGGCAAAATCGAACATTGCGACAACTGTCAACATCTGCTCTACGCCGATCAGGAGTGATCCATGTCACCCATGCGTTCCTACGACTTTGCCGAATTGGTGACCAGACAGGTCGAATCCGACGAACTTGACTACAAGTCCGCCATGTCCTGGCGCACCATGACCCGGCAGGAAAAGGGCAAAATCGTCCGCCATCTCACCGCTTTTGCCAATACCGGCGGAGGTTTTCTGGTCATCGGCGTCGGCGAAGATGCTTCAGGCGTTCCCGGAGTTTACACCGGTGTTTCCGAGGAACAAGCCGGTTCATTCGACCCTACGCCCGTGGGAAATTTCATCAATGCCCATATCGAACCGCCGCTTGATTACACCATCGAACGCCCCATGGTCAACGGTAAACGGTATGTGATATTCGTCGTCCGGCCTTTTAAAAACCTCCCCCATGTCTGCTCCAAAGGCGTGGAAGGCGAACTGCAGGAGGGCATCTTTTACATCCGTACCGCCGAGGCATCCAGCCGTCCTGCCCGGCGCGCCCATGAATTACAGGAACTTATCCGCCGCTGTATGCGCAACGAGCGGGAACAATTAGGCAGGATACTGCGCGGCATTCTCTACGAATCCCGGCTGGGCGATACCGTCGAATCCGGACAGCAGAACGATATGCTGCTCGATGCGGAACGCTACTTCCGCCGCCGCAAAGTCCATTCCAAATCCGGCGCACTGGTCAAATTTTCCATCATTCCGGCAACTTCACTGATGCTGCCGGGAAATCCGGCAGAGTTGAGCAGTCTGATTTCCGCTTCGGTATACTCCTGCAGCAATCCCCGTTTTTTGAGCCGTTCCGAAGCGGCAAACGGCAAAAAAGCCTCCAATTCACTGCGTTTTCTCGCTCCGGATAAGCCGCTGATGTGGCAATTTTTCGATCACGGGCTGTTCTGCTGTTTCCGTTATCTCGACCCGGCAGAGCTTACTTCCGAAGACCTCGCCCGCTTCTGCGCCGAAGCCACCGCTTTCGCCGGAAACCTCGGCAAACTGCTCAACCTCGGCGAAGAACTGCTCACTTTGCAGCTTGTTTTCTCTCCCGCCGGCGAAATGGTGATCGATCAGCAATACCATTCATCCGTTAAAGAAATTTCCGCAGAGATCCGCCGCAGTGCCGCCGATCTTGCCAGCGGCAGGGAAAATCATGCCGCCAGACTGCTCCGCCGCATCGGTGAACAATTTCAGCTGCCGGATAAAAATATCGACCGTTTTGATAACGCGATACGCACTTTTCTGGAGTCACGCTGATGTTTATCGGAAGTGTTGACGATCCGGCGACCGCTTTTGATCCGGATGAATTCGCCGTGGATTATGAATTGTCCGGATACGGATGTTGTGAAATCGACCTGGAAAACGCCTGCCGGGAATTTTTCGCACCCGGCGGTACCCTCGCTCAAGCCGCCGCCATCAACGGCAACCCCAGCGAAGAACGTCCGCAGCAATTGGAAATGGCTCTGGCAATCGCCCGCGCTTTGCAGGAACACCGCAACGTCTGTATCGAAGCTCCCACCGGCGTCGGCAAAAGTTTCGCTTACCTCCTGCCGCTTATCCATTACGCCGTCAACAGCCGCCGGCCCGCACTGGTTTCCACCGAAACGATCAATCTCCAGCATCAGTTGATCGAAAAAGACCTCCCGTTTCTCCGGGAATTGACCGGCATTGAATTCCGGGTCGCCCTCGCCAAGGGCAGAAGCAATTACCTCTGCCGCCGCCGCCTGGCGCTGCTTTCCGGGGATCAGCGCGATATGCTCCTGCCATCCGCCGGGATGGTTCTGGAAACCGAACGCCTCATCGCCGATCTGGAATCCGGCAATGATGAAGCATTCACCGCCGGTGTCCGGCCCGCCAGCCAGATCTGGCATCTGGTCTGCTGCGAAAGCGGCAACTGCATGGGACCGAAATGCGAATTCTACCGTAACTGTTTCTACTTCAAAGCTCGCCGCAAATGGGACGAAGCCGATATCGTCGTCGCCAATCACGCACTCTTTCTCACCGATCTGCAGATCCGCCGCGAAAGCGGCAACGGCAGTACATTGCTGCCGGATTACGGCGCCGTTATGATCGATGAAGCACACACTCTGGAAAATAACGCCGCCGTACATCTGGGCTTGCGCCTGACCCGCGCCGGAGCGGTTTCTGTGATGAACCGCCTCTACAACGGCGAACGCGCCAAAGGCTTGCTGATGCGCCCCGGCAGCGAAATGCTCGAGCTGCGCGCCATGGTCAGCCGGTGCCGGGACGAATTTTACGGTTTTTTTGCCTCTTATGCGGAACTTTTAAGGAAATCCGATTCCAATTCCGTCCGCCTCGATGAAAAACAACCCGACCTGCACCCCGATGTACTCGTTTCTCTGCTCCAGAAAATCAGCTCCGCTCTGGAGGCGATCGCCGATGACGAAGAAAATGATGCCGTCCGGGTTGAATTGCTCTCATACAGCTCCAAATGCCTCTCTTTCGCCGATGCCATCGATACTTTCACCCTGCGCCGGATGGATGACGCCGTCTACTATGTGGAAAGCGAACAATCCGACTCCATCACCTGTTCCGCTTCTCCGCTCAATGTCGCTCAACTGCTTGAAGAACTCCTCTTTAACAGCGATCCACCCGCTTTGATGTGCAGCGCCACCATGACCGTATCCGGGAAATTCGATTATTTCATCTCCCGTATCGGCTTCACCGGCGGCGATGTACTCAAACTTGATTCTCCGTTTTCACCGGATCAGGCAAATTTGTGGCTCACTGACCGGATGCCCGAACCGTCTTCACCGGAATATCTCCCGCAGCTCGCCGAAAATATCCGCCAGCTGGTCGTGGATAATAACGGCAGCGCATTCGTCCTCTTTACCAGTTATCAGAGTATGAAGTTCTGCCGTTCCGCTCTGCAGGAACAATTCAATATCCACGGCTTGCCGCTTTTGGTGCAGGGCGAAGGATTGTCCAGAGCCGAAATGCTCCGCAGTTTTCAAACTACCCCGCATTCCGTTCTTTTCGGCACCGACAGCTTCTGGACCGGCGTGGATGTCCCCGGAGAAAATCTTACTCTGGTGATCATCACCAGACTTCCTTTCGCTTCCATCGGATCTCCGCTTACTTCCGCCAGAATGGAGAAAATCGAAGCTTCCGGAAAAAGCTCTTTCACCCACTACTCCCTTCCGGAAGCCGTCCTGAAATTCCGTCAGGGCGCCGGTCGCCTGATCCGTACCCGCAACGACCACGGCACCATCGCCGTCCTCGATTCCCGCATCCTCACCCGCCGCTACGGCAAAGAATTCCTCAACTCCTTACTTCTTTTCACAAGAAAAGAAGTAAGACAAGAAAAGTGAACTACCCTACTTTCTTTTCCAGAAAAGAAAGTAGGCAAAGAAAAGCAAAAAGCAATATTTCCTTTTCACAAGAAAAGAGAAAACCCCTGCAACGTTGTGCATATCGGCTGTAAAATCCCGGGGACGGCTGATAATTTCCGCTGCTGCCTCTGCGTAGTTCTGCAATGACCAAAATATGAAAAACAAAAAATAAAAAAATGAGGTCAGGTTGTTTGAAAAATATCATCAGAAGAATTATTTTATATAGAAAATCATCCTGAAAAATCAAGGCTTATTTATGGAAGAATCTGAATCAAGAAAATTTATTTTCGGGCCGATAAATTCCCGCAGATTGGGAAAATCCCTCGGAGTTGACCTGGTGACAGCCAAAACATGTTCACTGGATTGCATATACTGCGAAGCAAAAGCAACAACAAATTTGACCATCACCCGCAAGGAATATGTTCCTGCAGATCAGGTGATCACCGAGTTGGATGCGACATTGAAAAACATTCCAAAACCTGATTACATTACTTTTTCAGGAGCTGGCGAACCCACTTTGAATTCCGGTATCGGGCGCGTGATTGATCATATAAAAAAATATCATTCCGAGTGTCCGGTATGCCTTTTGACCAACGGACTTCTGCTGGGGGATGCAACTCTCCAGAAAGAACTTTCTCAACTCGATTTGATCATTCCTTCTCTGGATGCATCCTCGGAAGAGGAATATTCATATATAAATCGTCCTTATCCCGGCGAAACTCTGGAAAAACTTTTTTCCGGACTGTGTTCATTCCGCCGGAATGTTTCGGTAAAAATGGCATTGGAAATTTTTGTTGT
Source organism: Lentisphaerota bacterium (assembly GCA_015061495.1). GTDB lineage: Bacteria > Verrucomicrobiota > Lentisphaeria > Victivallales > Victivallaceae > UBA1784. The sequence goes on along the minus strand of SUWL01000076.1, from coordinate 2,584 downwards.
TCCGGGAATAAATGATTCAGATGCAAGTATTGAACGTTTTTACAGATTGGTAAAATGCATAGCACCCGATTTAATACATCTCAATACCCTTGACCGTCGCGGAGTCATTGCCGGATTGTCTCCCGCTTCACGGGAACGGATGGAAAAGTTTGCATCTGTATTAGGAAATATTGCTCCTGCCGAAATATTCGGTCCGACCAGAGAGCCGCACATCCCGCACAAATAAATTTCCGGTGACAATATAAAACTTTGGGGATGATAAAATATGAAAAATTTGAACCGACTGGCAATCGTGTTGCTGTTAATGACTGCTGCAATATGGGGATTGTCTTACTCTGCCCAGGCGAGAGCCATGGATACCATGTCTCCTCTGATGTTTGTATTTTTACGTTATTTAATTGGAGCATTGATGCTTGTCCCTGCCATTTTATTTTTCCGGAAACGCCCGGATAAAAAGCTGGTTCCCGGCGGAATCATCTGCGGTATATGCCTTGCCGGCGGTGAAATATTACAGCAGTTCGGTTTGCTGTATACATCTGCCGGTAAAGCCGGTTTTCTGACTGCTCTGTACGTGATAATGATTCCGGTGATCGGAGTATTCATTCATAAAAAATCAACATGGCCGATATGGTGTGCCTCATTACTCTCTATCGCCGGGACATACTTGCTTTGTATCGATGATTCCTTTGGAACGATTGGAAACTTCGGAGATACATTGATGATTATTTGTGCTTTATTTTTTGCATTTCAATTTATTGCCATTGCCAAATTTGCTCCCGGAGCAGATCCTCTGCAATTATCGGCAGTGCAGTTCGCTGTGGTTGCTGTGGTATCCGGAATTGCCGCTCTGATTGCGGGTGAGAGCTGTACATTTACCGATATTGCTCAAACTGTCCGGCCGTTACTTTTCTGTGGCATGATCGCTATTGGCATTGCTTGTACGATCCAGATCGCTGCTCAAAAATATGTTCATCCGGCGACCGCTTCGATAATTTTGAGTACCGCCTCTGTCTTTGCCGTACTCTGGGGATGGTTGCTGCAGAATGAACGCTACTCCCTGACAAATCTCACCGGCTGCGGGATTATTTTTGCTGCCGTTGTACTTGTACAAATACCTCATGAAAAAAGTAAAAGTTCTTTGTGAACCTTTTGATCAGGAACCCCATCCTTGACTCGCGCAGCGGGCAAACTTCACGGGCGGGCAAGCCGACCTCTTCTCAAGCGTAATGAAATGAAGCGTCTTCATCCGCCGTCGCTCTGCGAGCTATGGCGGGACAAGCAAGCAAGACGTAACGGTTATTCAGTGAAGAGCGGCTGTCGCCGCATGAAGATGTGAAGTTGTGCCTGACGGCTTCATTCGCCATTTTTTTGGGCACAAAAATGGCGGCTTGTTTTTTTATCGCCACCCGCCATTCTGAAACGCTTTTTGAGCTTAAAAATTCAGAATTTTGCGATGAAATCAAATTCTGAAAATCGCTTCACTTGCAATCAGAAAAACACAGGATATATAGCAATAAATAAAAGAAAATTGACAAAAACGTCAAAAATCTTTCACGGATGGCTTGCAAATCAGTTGTCCCGCTGTATATTAAACAATAGAAAAACGGCAATTACGGCAAAAATCTTTCATTTTGGGAGTTCATTATGAATATTTCAAGACCAATATATTTGCAGCAACTGATCAACCGTATGAATAATGGTATGATCAAGATCGTAACCGGATTGCGCCGGTGCGGGAAATCTTATCTGCTTTTTGAATTGTTCAGAGAATATTTGCTGTCAACTGGAGTGAATACTGAAAATATCATCGGCATTGAACTGGATAGATTTTCGAACGCAAAATACCGGGAACCGGCTGTTTTACTTGACTATCTGAACTCCAAAATCAATGAGAATGAAAAATATTACATTATGCTTGATGAAATTCAGATGCTCAGGGACTTTTCGGCTGTACTGAATGAATTACTGCATTATCGTAATGTGGATGTCTATGTAACCGGCAGTAATTCAAAGTTTCTTTCGACTGACATCCTGACCGAATTCCGCGGCCGCGGCGATCAAATCAGGATCCATCCGCTTTCATTCTCGGAGTTTTTCTCCGCATTTGAGGGAAGCAAAGAAGATGCCTGGCAGGAATATTTTACCTATGGCGGACTGCCTTTGCTCCTGACCATGAAAAGCGACGAACAAAAGATCACTTACTTGAATGATCTCTTTGAAATGACGTACATCAAAGACATTAAGGAGCGCAATAAAATCCGTTATGAAGCAGAATTGGGCGAATTGCTGGATATTCTTGCCTCATCGACCGGCTCGCTTACCAATCCGCAGAAATTATCCAATACTTTCAAGAGCAAACGGAACAGCGGTTTTGCCGAAACGACCATTACCCGCTATTGCAGTTTCCTTGAAAATGCCTTTATAATCAGTAAAGGCAGCCGCTATGATGTAAAAGGAAAAAAATATATCTCCACTCCATTCAAATATTACTTTGAAGATGTGGGCTTGCGTAACGCCAGACTGAATTTCCGTCAGCAGGAAGAAAATCACATTATGGAAAACATTATCTTCAACGAGCTGCGTT
>SUWL01000001.1 GCA_015061495.1 Lentisphaerota bacterium | reverse complement strand
GGCAATGCCCATCGAAAATGTTTCCTGCACCTATATTCCATGGCGCCCGGACAGCGAAGCTGATGCTCTGATGCGCGCCCATGCCGGTATCATGCCGTTGCCGGACACCCGTTTTGCCCGGGGCAAATCTGCTTACAAACTGCTCTGTTATCTGCGTGCGGGGATCCCCGGCATCGCTTCACCGGTCGGCGAAAACAATAAAGTTATCACCCACGGGATAAATGGTTTTCTCGCCGACAGCGATTCCCAATGGTGCGATGCGCTCCAAGCGCTTGCCGATATGGGAAACTGGCAAAAAATGTGTCTTGCCGCTGAATCCGAAGGCAGAAAATTTCTGCCTTCCCGGGCAGCGCAGACCCTTGCCGGATTCATAAAAAACTGCTTTCCAGGAAACTGATTTACTGCCGGGACAATAAATCACCGCTGGGTTATCGTTTTTATCCATCAACGACTTGAAAAAATTCAATTCTGTGATATATTATAAGGTGAACAATTTATTTGTTGATCAATATCAAGGTCGTATAAATGAAAAAAAGTGATTTCAAAAAGATCCCCGGGCTTCTGCTGTTCCTTGTGACATTTGCATCGGCAGCATGGTTCGTCTGCTATAAAACTTCCTTGGGGCAGGACATCAATTTTGCCAACTGGAGCGCTTATCTGACGGTCTTTTATTTCGGTTTGAGTATCGCCGTGCTGCTGACGATGTACATGTTGTTTCAGGCGGTGCTGGCATGCTTCTACAAGCCGGTGACCGAATGGAAATCCGATCGGCCGCTTCCCGGCTGTACGGTGATCGTCCCGGCATACAACGAGGGAAGCGCAGTTGCCGACACCCTGCGCAGTCTGCTTAAAAGCGACTATCCGGCAGATAAACTGGAGATCATCGCCATCAATGACGGTTCAAAAGACGATACATTGAACTGGATAAAACTCGTTGAAAATGAGTCCAACGGCAGAATCAAGGTGATCAATCTGGAGAAAAACGGCGGCAAAAAAGCCGCCCTGCACCGTTGTTTCAACGAAGCAAAAAACGAATTGGTCATCACCATTGACAGCGATTCCATCGTCGATGAATCGACGATATATAATTTGATCCTGCCCTTTGCCGATCCCCGGGTCGGCGGTTCCGCCGGAACGGTGCGGGTGACCAACCTCAATGCCGGATTCATCCCCAAGATGCTGGATATCTTTTTTGTATTCAGCTGTGATTTCATCCGTTGCGCTCAAAGTTCCATTGGAGCAGTACTCTGTTCTCCCGGAGCGATCAGTGCTTTCCGCAAAGAAGCACTGCTTCCGCATATTGACGAATGGCTGAATCAGACATTCTGCGGGATACCCTCGCACATTGGTGAAGACCGGGCGCTGACCAGTATCCTGCTGCGCAACAACTACCGGGTGGTTTTGCAGAAAGATGCACAAATTTCCACCAACGTCCCGACCACTTATCATCAGTTGTGCCGTACGCTGATCCGCTGGACCCGCGGAGATGTCCGTGAAGGATTGCTGATGATCAAGCACTTTTACCGGGTGCTTCCCCGGGATTTCCGGACATTGGCACTTCAGATCAATCTGGTGTTCCAGCTGCTGCTGCTGATCATGCCGCTGTCGTCGCTTCCGATGATTTTGTACTTCTCCTTTTTAAGTCCGGAAGCATTGCCGACGATTGCGCTTTATGCGATCGCTTCGAGCTGTCTCTGGGCGACGATACCGGCGCTGATCTATGCTGAAAAAGAATCCCCGCTGAAAGCATTTTTCGCCTTTGCGGTAGCTCTTTTCAACCTGATTGCCCTCTCCTGGATCTGCATTTACAGCTGGATCACCATGCGTAATTCCAAGTGGATGACCCGGGAGATCCGGCAGAATAACAAGCAGAAACTTACCGCTTCATCCCCGCGGATTTCCTGATATCCGGTCATGGCAAAATACGAGAAATTCATAAAACTGGTCGCCATCGGTAAGATGCGCGACCGTTTATTTGATGCGAAATGCCAGGAATTCTCCTCCCGGCTCAATGCTTACGGCAAGTGTGAAACTGTGATCCTGCCGGATTCCAACGTTGCCAATGAGGGCAAAGCCATCCTCCGGGAAGTGGATAAAGAGCGCACTGCCATGGTCATTGCCCTGACCGAAGAGGGCAAAGAATTCACCACTGCGGAATTTTCCAACGTCATCGGTCAGATCGACCGCAAGATAGTCTTTATTATCGGCGGACCATTCGGGCTTGCTCCGGAAGTAAAACAGCGGGCGGATATGCTCTGGTCGTTATCCAAAATGACCTTTACCCATGAAATGGCACGAATGTTATTCTACGAACAGGTGTACCGGGCATTGAATCTGCTCAACGGCGGGGCGTATCACCATTGATATCGGCAAAAAGTTTCCGGTACTGCTCCGGGGAAACACCGAAAACATGTTTGAACCGGCGGCTGAAGTGGTAGCGGTCAACGTAACCGAAGTGCAAAGCGGTTTCCGTAACTGATGCGGAACGGGAAATCAGATATTCTGCAGCGCTGCGCAGTTTGAAGTGTTCCAGATACTTTTTAGGCAGCATCCCGGTGTGGCGGAGAAATTCCCGGCGCAGACGGTCCGGAGAAATCCCCCGCAATTCCGCAAGTTCTTCCACGCTCCACCAATGTTCCGGAGGGGAACTGTGGATGGTTTTCAAAAGTGATTCCACCGGCGTAATACGGCTGTGTTTGACCATTTCCAGCAGCAATTGCTGCAATTCCAGAGCGGATTTCAGCCAGGCATCCGGCGCAGGAGAACGGGAAGATTCGATCAATGGGATCAGTTGACGGACAGCGCCCAAGTGAAATATTCCGGAATGGATCAAGCCGTTTTTGTGCATAAAATCCGGAATTTTGCCGCAGAAGCGGATGGCATCTTCGCAATAGTCCTGTCCGTTGCATGCACCGTAATAGTGCCAGTCGCCCGGACAGATCAAAATCGCATCTCCCGGTTCGACATCCCAGGTGCGCATACCGATACGCAAACGGCCGAAACCGCTGAACATGTGGCTCAAGGAATAAAATTCAAACCGGCGGTCACTTTCCTCATCCCAATTACAGCGGCGGCTGATACAGTTTATCGAACCGTTGATAATGGATAATCCGTATTCCCGTTCTCTTTCCGGCATAGTAAAAAGCAGCCGGTGGATCCGGGAATTTTGACTGATTTCAATTTTTTTGCTATTCATAATACAACTTTTTTCCATCCGCAATCATTTTTTATGGTGTATAATATAGATGTTGACAAAAGATTTTTCAAGGAAAGGATAAAATCATGGAAAACAAAAAAGTCAATGTTGCAGTCATCGCCACCGGCGGCAGAGCCATCACAGTAGTAAATCATTTGCTGGAAGATTCGGATCGGAATGTGAATATTTCAGCGATTTACGATCCGGACCCGGAGCGCATGGAACTGTTTTGCCGGCGGCTGAATGTCAAAGAAGCCAAACGCTGCACTTCCAGTGCCGAAGCGGTGAATACTCCCGGGGTCGAATGGGTGATGGTATTTTCTCCCAATGCATTCCACAAAGAACAGGTTTTGGAAGCGTTTGCCGCCGGCAAACATGTTTTCAGCGAAAAACCGCTTGCCACCCAAATTGCTGATTGTCAGGAAATATATGAAGCCCATCAGAAAAGCGGCAAACTTTTTGCCACCGGTTTCGTGCTGCGTTATGCGCCGATGTACCGCAAAGCCAAAGAGATCCTCGACAGCGGCAAACTGGGCAGGATCTTAAGCATTGAAGCCAACGAAAACATCCCGCCGTACCATGGCGGTTATATTGTCTGCAACTGGCGCCGGGACAGTAAAATTTCCGGACCGCACATTCTGGAAAAGTGCTGTCACGATCTGGATCTGATCAACTGGTTCTGCGGCTCGCTGCCCAGTCAGGTGGCATCATTCGGCAAGCAGGACTTTTTCACTCCGGAAAACAAACATATTGAAGAAAAATATGGTGCCGAACCCTTTTACCTCTGGGAAGATCCCCACCGGGTACACACTCCGTTTGAGGGTGGTCAGGATATGAAAGACAGTCAGATGTGCATTGCGCGCTACCGCAATAACATACTGGTATCTTTCTGTGCGACCATGAGCAATGCCATGCCGGAAAGACGGATGGTATTCCACTGCACCGAGGGAACGATGAGTATTGAACTTTACTCCAAAGAACTGAAATACCGTCAGTTATTCAAAGAAGAAACGGTGACGATCAAATTCAATGGTGACGGTCACGGAGGCGGGGACAGTTTCATTATGAAAGAACTCTACGGGAGCATGTGCAGCGGCAGTGAACCGAAATGCAGCGGCAGTGAAGGTCTGGAAAGCGCCGTTTTTGCATTGGCACTGGATGAAGCCGCCGAAAAAGGCACGATCATCGACCTTGAAAAGGTATGGCAAAAACTTCAGCGTTGATTATGACGTAAAATCGCAATCGGGACGGGTTGTCTGGCAACCAGTCCCGATATTTTTTTTGCAACTGCCAGGCAACATAAAGTATTGATACCATATCACTTGCAAGTGATGTAAAGTACCTGCCAAAGAAATAATATCATGCAGAACATTTGCAGATCGCAGTTCGTTACGCAAATTTCGGAGGCAAACCAGGTCGTATATCTGAACTTCAACGGGGAATTGCTCCCGTTACAACGGTAAATAGTACGAATTTGACCGCAACGATAATTTTAAGAATTTTTGAGGAATTTTGAAATTAGTTCCATACACTATTGTAAATAACTTTTTCTTTAACCATCTTGCATATTTATTTTTTTATGCTAAATTATCTCCACACCACCTGAACTGTAAACAACAAAAGGAAAACACACTATGGAAGAATCTGCCCCCGCCGTCCAGCCTCCTGAAATTGAAAAACGCCCCCTTACCATCCGGGAAGAATTATCCCGGCCTTCTCAAAAATGGTCCGCAAAAATCACCACCATCATCATTGCTTTGATCGTACTGCAAATTCCGATCTTTATGATTTCCGGATTGAATGACGAACGCATGACCCAGAGCGAAAATGCCGCCGCTTCCATCGCCCGCAGCTGGGCCGGAGAACAGAATATTCAGCAGATCGCATTGGATAACTCCGCGCCGGATAGACTTGAACTGACGGCCTCTTTCGCTCCGGAGATCCGCTATCTCGGCATCTATCAGAGTGTCATTTATACTTCAGAAAGCCAAATTTCCGCAGATTTCTCTGCCACCGGCAAAAACATCCTGCTCCAATTCAGCGATCTGCACGGTCTTGTGGATCTCAAAGCTTCGGTCAACGGAAAACCGGCGACCTATACGGTTTCCAACGAAAACGGCAGCCACTGCGCCGTGATCAAAGTGCCGGAAAATACCACCGCTCCGGTAAAACTGCAATGCACCCTCAAATTGCGCGGTTCCAAAGAATTTGCCGTCACCCCGTGCGCCAGACAGAATAATATCACCTTAAAAGGGAACTGGGGTTCTCCTAACTTCAGCAGCAGTGAAATACTGCCGGATTCCCGAGAGATCAAGCCGGACAGTTTCACCGCAAACTGGCAGATCAACAACCTTTACGATCAGGATCATCTGCAAAACAATTGTGCCAAAGTCAATTTCCACATCGCTGCCGGCACCTATCAGCAGGTGGAAAGAACCATAACCTATGCGACCTTTTTCCTCGTAGTCTTCTTCCTGACCCTCATCTGCGGCGAACTTATCAGCAAAACCGCGATCCATACCCTGCAGTATATCATCGCCGCCGGAGCCCCGGTACTTTTCTACCTGATGCTTCTTTCGGTAGGAGAAAAAACCAACTTCGCCTGCGGATACCTGATCAGCGCAACCGTCATCGTACTGATGGTCAGCGGTTACGCCCGGCTCTTTTTCGGCAAAAATCTGCCCGCAATACTGCTCGGAACAGTTTTCGCCGTCAGCTATGTTGTGAATTATCTGCTGCTGCAAATGGAGGACTTTGCGCTGTTGAGCGGCACGATCATCCTGGCGGTCTTCCTCGGAGCAATGATGGTGCTTACCGGCAAACTCAATCAGAAAACGACCGATATCTGAACAACTGCAATAAAAACGGCGTGGAAACGCCGTTTTTTTGTGCCTTTCCCCTTGTAAAAAACAGGGTTTTGCAGTATTTTATAGAAATGACGAAGTCTGTTTTTCAAGGAGAAGTGTCAAAATGCCCGATTCTTCCGATCTGTTGCTGCACATCTGCTGCGCCCCATGCGGCGGAGGTTGTGTCAACCGCCCGGAAATGATCGCTCCGGACCGGCAGGTGACGCTCTTTTATTCCAACAGCAATCTCGACTCGGCAGAGGAGTTTGAAAAACGCCTCGCACCGGTCCGTTTTCTGGCAGAATATTACCGTTTGCAGTTGATCATCGATCCTTACGATCACGAAAAATGGCTGGATGCAGTCCGCGGTCTGGAAGATGAACCGGAAGGCGGCAAAAGATGCCGCAAGTGTTTTGAATTCAACCTCGGCCGTACCGGACAAACATCTGGAGATATGGCATTTGCCACTACTTTGACCGTGAGCCCGCGCAAATCCAGTTCCGTGATCTTTGAGATCGGCAGCCGCTATGAGAACTTTGAGAAAATCGACTTCAAAAAACAAAATGGTTATTTGATCGGCAGAAATTTTGCCCGGGAACACAATTTTTACCGGCAGAATTATTGCGGATGTGAATTTTCCCGCAGACAGGCGGAGATAAAAAATAAGGAACTCAAATCATGAATTTTATGGACAAATTGATCGGTAAAGCCAACGTGCTGGTCGAAGCACTCCCCTATATCCAGCGCTTCCGCCATTCACTGGTAGTCGTTAAATTCGGCGGCAGTGTCATGGAAGATCCCGATCTGGTCGCCGGCGCCATGCGCGATATCGTCATGCTCGAAGCTATCGGCATTACTCCCATCGTCGTCCACGGCGGCGGCAAAGCGATTTCCGCCGCCTTGAAAGAAAAAGGCATCCCCGTCAAATTCGTCAACGGTTTGCGTTTTACCTGCGGAGAAACGATCAAAGTCGTCGATGATGTCCTGCATAATCAGGTCAATAAAGAGTTGGTCGATCTCGCCACTGCCGCCGGAGGCAATACCATAGGCATTTCCGGCAAAGAGGTTCTCCGCGCCGAAAAAACCATGAGTTCCGATCCGGTTACCGGCAAGGAGGAAGATGTCGGATTCGTCGGTAAAGTCGTCGGCGTAAATACCTCCCCCATTCTGGAAGCAATCGCCGACGGCAAGATCCCCGTGGTTACTCCGCTGGGTACCGGACTGGACGGCAATATCTACAATATCAATGCAGATACCGCAGCCAGCAAAATCGCCGAAGCTCTCCACGCCCGCAAACTCGTTTTCGTAAGTGATGTCCCGGGTGTGCTGGCAGACCGGGATGATGAAAATTCGGTCATCCCCACCATCCGTACCACCGACATTCCCGATCTGGTACAAAAAGGGATCCTTTCCGGAGGTATGCTCCCCAAAGTTCAGGGGTGTGTCAAAGCTCTGGAATCCGGCATCAATAAAGTTCACATGATCAACGGCAGAATTCCCCATGCACTGCTTCTGGAAATCTTTACCGAAGACGGCGTAGGCACCCAGATCGTGCGCCCTGATTCAAGGATGTAATGACCATGTCCGGCAGTGTTTTTGGAAAAATTTTTCAAGTTTCGACCTTCGGAGAATCCCACGGTGCCGCCCTCGGCGCAATAGTCGATGGAATGCCCGCCGGAGTAAAAATCGACCGGGAGTTCCTCAATAATGAAATGCTCCGCCGCCGTCCGGGACAGTCGGCGATGACCACCGCACGCAACGAAAGCGATCAGGTGGAGATCCTTTCCGGAGTGCTGGACGATGTTTCCACCGGTACGCCCATTGCCCTGCTGATCCGCAATGCCGATCAACACAGCAAAGATTACAGCAATATCGCGGAAATTTTCCGTCCCGGTCATGCGGATTTCGGATATTTTGCCAAATACGGCATCCGGGATGTCCGGGGCGGCGGACGCTCATCCGGCAGGGAAACCTGTGCCAGAGTTGCCGCCGGTGCTTTGGCAAAAATGTTCCTTAAAACACTGAATGTCAATATCTGCGCCTGGAGCAGTGAGATCGCCGGGGTAAAGGCCCGAGCCTTTGACCCGGAAGAAATTGAACGCAACCCGGCCCGCTGTCCGGATAAAACCGCCGCTCTTGCCATGCAGCAGGCTGCCGCCGATGCCAGAAGCCGGGGCGACAGCGTCGGAGGTATCGTCAAGTGCCGTATTTCCGGCATTCCCGCCGGCTGGGGCGAACCGGTATTTGATAAACTTGATGCCAGACTTGCTTATGCCATGCTTTCGCTCGGCGGGGTCAAAGGTATTGAATTCGGAGACGGATTCGCCGCCGCCGGACTTCGCGGCAGTGAAAACAACGACCCCATGCTCCCGGGCAAAACCTTTGCTTCCAACCACGCCGGAGGCATCCTCGGCGGGATTTCCACCGGGGCGGAAATTGATTTCACCATCGCCGTCAAACCGACACCATCGATTTCCATGGAGCAAAACACGGTAAATATCCGCGGCGAAGCACAAAAAATCACCATCACCGGCAGACACGACCCCTGCATCGTCCCCCGGATCATCCCCGTGGTGGAAGCAATGGCAGCAATCGTACTGGCGGATTTCGCACTTTTGAACAGATGTTCCAAACTTTAACCTTAACGATAAAAAAGGAGTATTCAACATGTACATCGGAAGAATCGTCGCATTCGGCATGACCAAAGACAACCGGGTTTGCGCCATGTATCGCGTGTCATCCCGCTCTTTCCCCAACCGTCAGGCCGTGGAAAATAACGGAAAAATCGCTATCGTCCCCCGCCCGGGCGCCGAAAGCGACCTCGCCAAAAATCCGTATATCAGTTACAACTGCCTGCGGATCGCCGGAGAGTGGGCAATTGCCACCAACGGTTCCCAGACCGACCCCATCACCGAAAAGATCGCCATGGGCATGCCGGTACGTGATGCCATCGCACTTGGCTTGCTGGCAATGGATTATGAAAAAGATTCTCTGGACACCCCCCGGGTCGTCGCTGTCGCCGGACGGATCTCCCAAAAAGGTTATCTGGGCATCATCCGCAAAGATGGACTGTTCGTCCGGGAATTCGACCTCGAACCCGGTGTCGCACGTTATATTTCCACCTATGAGAAAAATGCCCCCTGCGACAGCAATGTTGACCGCGATTTCGATGCCGCCTGTCAGGATTGTGCCGCTCATTACGTGGTCAACGGCGGAGTTTTCGCCGACTTTGAACAGCCTGTAACCAGCGCCGCCGCCATGGATAATGGTGAAGGATTCGCGCTTGCCACGGTCATCTGCTGATGAAAAAGATCGTCGCCGCCGAGGTCAGCAGCCGGGGATTGCAGCTTTACTTCCATGCCGGAGACTCTTTCCGCATGGAAGAGTTGCCATTTTCCCCGTTTGTCCTGCTCGCCGACGGTGCGGCGGTAGATGTGGATAATTGCACCATAGAAACGCTTGACGGCGCAGGATTCTTCCGCCGTCAGGCTTTTTTCAACTCTTTTGAAGAGTACGAAAATGCTTCGGCAGAGTTGAAAAAAGCCCCCGGAGTGATGTTTTTCCGGGATACTTTGCAGCAGGCATTGAGCATACTGGATCTGCGGCTCTTTGAAGATATCGGATTTACCGGGCTTCGGCAGTTGCATTTCTCCGTAAAAAGCGATGACGGCAAAACCGTTTCCGCCATAGAAACCTCCGACAGCAGCGGAGCAGCTACCATCTTTACCGGAGATGAAAAAAATATTATTGAGTGCTTCATTGCCCGGATAAAAGAGTTCGATCCCGATCTGTTGACCGGTTTCAACTGCTGCCGCGATGATCTGCCGCTGCTGGTCAGGCAGGCGAAAAAGTATAAGATCCCGCTTGACTTCGGCAGAAACGGCGGAGTTTTATCCTCCCGGCCGTCCCGTTACTCCGCCGGAGAGAAACAGTACAGTTATCAGCGTTTTTCTCTGCCGGGCAGACATATTGCCGACATGCTTCATGCGGTGCAGTTTTTTGATGCTGTCCACCGGGATCTGGAGGATTTTGAACTGCCGACCTTGCAGGAGTATTTCAACATCCGGGCAGGCAACAGCGCAGAAGTGATCGGCAAACTTGCCGAAATACTGCTCCCGGCATACTTCTACCGCACCAGAGAACTGCCGCTGGGATTTCAGGAGTGTCTGCTCCGGGGTTCCGGCAGTGCGCTGGATGCCCTGCTTATCGCGGAATACCTGAAACGCAAATGTGCCATCCCCCTGCCCGAAGCACCCCGTCCGTACGCCGGAGCATTGGCAAATATGGAAAATTCCGGAATTTTCCACCGGGTGCGCCATTGCGACGTCCGTTCACTTTATCCGTCGCTGCTGCTCTCTTTTGCCCAGTCTCCCGCCCGGGATCATGCCGGAGTATTTCTGGAACTGCTGACCCGGCTGCGTTCATTCCGGCTGGCGGCAAAAGACCGGGCAAAAACCCTGCCGGAAGGAAAAGAAAAGCAGCAGGTCAACGCCTTGCAAAGTTCGTTCAAGATCCTGATCAACTCCTTCTACGGCTACCTCGGTTTCGCCCAAGGCTGTTTCAATGATTATGATTTGGCGGAAAAGGTCACTGCCGCCGGCAGAGAACTGTTGGGGAAACTGGTCAAAACCATGCAATCTCACGGTGCTGTGGTCATAGAAATGGATACCGACGGGATCTATTTTCAGCAGCCGGAAAACAGCAGTAAAGCACTGGATGAAGCATTACAGCAAATACTGCCGCCCGGTATCGAATTGGAGTTTGACGCGGAATATCCGGCGATGTACTCTTATAAAGCTAAAAATTATGCTCTGCTTGCCGCCGACGGCACGATTTCACTGACCGGTGCCGCACTGAAATCCCGCGCGCTTGAACCATTTCAGCGGAAATTCATTCTGGCAGCGGTCAAAGGCAAACTCCACGGTGATCCGCACGCTGTGGAAAATGCTTATCTCTACTGGAAAAACGCATTGGAAAATCGCACCGTCCCACTTGAAGATCTCGCTAAAAGCGAAGTTTTAAGCGATTCACCGGAAAATTACAAACGCAAACTTGCCGCCGGAAAAACCCGCCGTGCCGCCGCGTACGAGCTGGCTCTGGCTTCCGGCAAAAAATTCCGTGCCGGAGATAAAGTACGCTTCTACATCACCGGTACCAAAGCCAAAGTGGCGGTGGTCGATAACAGCTGCCTCCTGGAAAATGCCCCCGCTGAACGCAATGAAAATACCGCCTGCTATCTGGCAAAACTGGATGCTCTGGCGGAAACATTCCGTTAAATCCGGCATCCATCCGCCGCTCACCAACTCAAACTACCGGTTCTTTATTCTGCAGTTTGACGATTATCTGCGATGCCAGCTGCGGCAATTCATCGGCAACCGGCACAAATCCGGCACTTTCTCCGGCAAGACCGTGGATATACGCCCCCAGTGCCGCCGCTTCAAATAATGACAGATCCTGTGCCGCCAATGCTCCGATGATCCCGGCAAGCACGTCGCCGCTGCCGGCAGTCGCCAACATCGGTGAACCTGCTGCCACGGTCACGACTCTGCCCGATGGTTCAGCGATCACAGTATGGCGTCCTTTGAGCAAAACGACCGTTTCAAGTTTACGGGCAAGGAGCAAAGCGTTATCCCGGCGGGATTCCTGCCAATTTTCTCCCAACGCCGCCAGCAGACGTTTCGCTTCTCCGGGATGTGGAGTGATAATCGTATTTCCCCGTTTCTGCCACGTGGAAATATTGCGGGCAAAGCCATTGAGCGCATCGGCATCAAAAATTATTCTGCCGCTGAAATTCTGCGCAGCAAGCAGATTATCAACGGTTGCACAATTTCCCCAGCCGCAACCGCAAACCAGCACATCGGCAAGCTCAAACCAATTTTCCGGAGTTTCTCCTGCCGCAAGTTGGCGGAATATCGCCGCATTGTACACCCGGGGACTCAAATCAGCTTCAGATGCACTCCGGACGATACCTGCGCCGGACTTCAACGCGGCATTGGTACACAATGCCGCCGCTCCGGGATATTCGGCAGAACCGCCCCAAACCAGCACCCTGCCCCGGGAATTTTTGTGCGCATCCGGAGAAAAACGCGGCATCAATCCGGCGGCATCCGGATCGGTAAACACCTCATCTCCGCCTGATACCGGGGCCAATCCGATATCCAGCATCCGCAGTTTGCCGCATACTCTGCCGCCGTCACCGAGGAACAACCCCCGTTTCGGCGCACCGAATGTCAGCGTAACCGCGGCATTGACCGCCCCATTTTCAGAACTTTTGCCGCTGTCGGCATCAATCCCGCTGGGCAGATCCAGAGAAACCACCGGCAAATTTGAACCATTTGCCGCCGCAATGAAACTTGCCGCATCACTGCGCAGTTTCCCGCCGGTAAAACCGATCCCCAACACTCCGTCAATGATCACATCTCCGCAAAGGAAATCCATTTTGTCCAGCGAATTGCGCAGCACAAACGGAATCTCTGCCGGTAAATCTGCCGCAGCTTGAAAGGCACATCCCCGGAAATCTTCTTTTTTGCGGGTACTGTAGATAATGCAGCGCCGATGCGAAAGAAAACGTGCCGCAACCAACGCATCACCGCCATTGTTGCCGCCGCCGACCAGAAATACAAAACGGGCGGCTTTGGGAAAAAACGCTTCAATCCATACTGCCGCCTGATATCCGGCACGGCACATAAGTTCATATTCCGGAATGCCGGATACGACCGCCTGACGTTCCATTTCACGGATTTCGCTGACCGTGGCAGTAAACATTATTTCTGATCCTTTTCCGGATTTTTCCGGAATAAACTGCTGATAACGTAAATACCAACTCCGGTACAAATCGCCATATCCGCCACGTTGAATACCGGATAGTGCCAGATGTCATAATAATGCACGTGGATGAAATCCACTACCGCTCCGTGAAACGCCCGGTCAAAACAATTGCCGATGATCCCGGAAAGCACCATCAGCAATGCGAAGTACCTCTCCGGACAATTTTCCGCAAGTTTACGGAAAAATATCACGATCCCGATCCCCGCGGCAATGCCGAATAAAAGCAGCATCAGCACCTGCCCGCTGAATATGCTCCACGCCGCTCCGAAATTGCGTACCGAGGTGAAATTCAACCAGCCGGGAATAAGTTCCACTGATTCATAGAGCGCAAAATTGCGGACAAAATACCACTTTGTCCACTGGTCAGCAATCAGCAGCACCAGAGCGACCACGATCGACCAGAGCAGAATCTTTTTTTCCCGGGGGGAATTTTTCTCAACCAACGCCAAACTTTTCATCGGTTTTTCATCATCTCTTCATGGCGGCTTTTACACTTGATGCAAAAAATCGCATACGGTCTGGCTTTCAATCTGGCTTCAGAGATAGCTTCTCCGCAATCCATGCAAATACCATATTCGCCATTGGCAAGACGCTCGATAGCATCATCGATCATGGTTACAATATTGCCGTTTTCCGTCATCATCTGCAAACGCATCTCATGGCGGGAGGAATCCCCGTCAGCCATGTGGGTGGTCACACCGCGCTTTTCGACATTGGTGCAATCAAGCGATTCACTGGTGCAAACACGGATCTGCTCGGTAAGCTGATTGCGCACTTTCATCAACGCTTCGTAATATTCCAGATCTTTCCCGGTAAAACCGGGTTCAACACTCTTTTTTGCCATGACAGGATGTCCCTATTTTATTTATTGTTATTGTCCCATTTGTTGTGATGCATTTAATTTCATAAACAGTACACCGTGTCCCGCCGAAGCCTTTGGCGAAGAAGGATCACACTGTATCCCCCGTCTTCGTTTCACTATGCCGTGGCAAGCGGTGCGGATCTGACCGTTATTGCGTGGCTGACCCCAAGCATAGCGTTTTTGATACATTCTTGTGATTGCGATTATAGCGATCAACGACTATTTACTGCAAGTTCCACAAAATCCGGGACATTGCCTCGTTTTAATAAATTTTTCAGCAACTCATCAAACCGAGAAGCGGACATGGATGACATCGCCATCCTGCACTTCATACTCTTTACCCTCGATCCGGAGCTTCCCGGCGAGCTGCGCTTTTGCCCATGATCCGCAGGCAACCAGATCGTCGTAGGAAACCGTTTCCATCCGGATGAACCCACGCTGCAAATCGGTATGGATCTTGCCGGCAGCTTCCGGAGCCAACGCTCCGCGCGTGACCGTCCACGCCCGGGATTCCATCGGTCCGGCAGTGAAAAAGGTGATATAATCCAGCAGCCTATACCCGGTCTCAACCACCCGGTCAAGTCCGGAACCGCTGATACCGAGATCCGCCATGAATACTTCCGCTTCCTCCGGGGAGAGCGCACTTAACTCATCTTCAAACTTCGCACAGACCGGTACAACTTCCATATTATGTGCTGCCGCATATTCGGCAAGCCGTTTACCGGCATCGCAGTTGGTGAAATCCGCGGCCTGATCTTCGCCGACATTGGCACAGATAAATGCCGGTTTTACGGTAAGCAGACCGAAATTTTCCGCCAGAGCCTTCTGCTTGGGATCATTTTTGTCATAAGTCGGGAAACGTCCATCGGCAAGTTCAGCGATCATAGAAACGATCAATTCATATTCGGCTTTGGCATCCGGATCATTGGAACGGGCATTTTTATAGGCTTTGTCCCGTCTTTTTTCCAACATTTCAAGATCGGAAAGCATCAATTCAGTGGTGATGGTTTCCAAATCGCCGACCGGATCGACCTTGCCGGAAACATGCACCACATCGGAATCTTCAAACAGACGCACCACATGGGCGATCGCATCCACATTGCGCACGTGACCGAGAAACTGATTACCCAAACCCTGCCCCTGACTGGCTCCGCGAACCAACCCGGCAATGTCGATAAATTTCAATGTGGAAGGAACGATCCTGCCGGATTTTTCCAAATCCGCCAGCACCGCCAGACGTTTATCCGGCACCTGAACGATACCGGTATTCGGTTCAATGGTGCAGAACGGGAAGTTCGCCGCTTCCGCACCGCCATGACTTAAAGCATTGAAAAGGGTGGATTTGCCCACATTGGGCAAACCGACAAATCCACAGGAAAAACTCATTTATTCTCACTCCCTGACATATTACAAAAAAGCCGGAACGTTTCACACGCTCCGGCAAATATCTTCCGGTAAATCACATCGCCGGATTGACAATCGACTCATCATCATACAAAAAGTTGTTCCAATCCTTGCCGACCGGAACGACCCAATCCGGACGCATGATCGCACCATAACCCCAACCGGCATCATCGCGGTCATCCGGGCAGTTGGGCAGCGGGAACGGGAAAGTAATGATATCCACAACTCCGACACCAACCCGGGCGATCGTATAGCAAACACCTCTCAAAGTACCATAGGTAAGTCCGGCAAGATTCCCCTTTTCCTCGGAAACAGTCGTCCATGCCATAGGAATCTCAAGGAAACAAAAAGCTGTATTGGTGATGCCGCGACCAAGTTTCTCCATGGGACGCATGATCCAGGCATCATCAGCCTTTGCAGTGAAACTGCCGCCGACCATGATGAACGCCACAAAAAGCATTACCCAAAAACTTTTACCGAATTTCATACTGATACTCCATTTATTGTTTATATTGTTTTACAACACTTATGTTACTGTATTATCAACCGTCTATGAATATAATGTCAAATCATTGAAAATTCAAGTATCGGACACGAAAAAAACACTTTTTTTATCGAAAAGAGTTACTTTTTGCCGAAACGGTTTTCCGTTCCGTTGAGCAGACGCTGGATATTGGAGTGGTGGCGCAGTATCGCCAGCAGTGCCACGATCGTCAAAAAGATCAGCACGCTCGGCGTTCTCGACAGCTCTGTGCCGAATTTCAACAAATACAGCACCCACGCCACGATCGGCAGCACCGCCGCCGCCGCAATACTGGCAAGCGACACATAACGGGATACCAGAAATACCACCACCCAGACCAGCAGCGCAATGATCAACGGATAGGGTGCCAGTGCCATAACAGCTCCGGCTGCCGTACTGACGCCTTTGCCGCCGTGGAACTTCAAAAACACCGGGAACATGTGACCGATCACCGAAGCAAACAACGCCGCAATGACCACATATTCAAAAATATTTTTGTCTGCACGGAAAATATACTGCGCCGCCAGCACCGGGATCACGCCCTTGAAAAAATCCAGAAAGAAACAGAGTTTACCAGCCATTTTTCCCACACAGCGGGTGACATTGGTTGCCCCGATATTCTTTGATCCCTCCTTGCGGACGTCTACGCCATTGACCTTGCCGATCAGAAACCCCCATGGAATACTGCCCAACAAATATGATCCCAACACCGTCAATGCAATTTTCAATACATCATTCATTTTTATTTACCTCACTTGAAAAAAACCCGTTCAAAGGGTATATTACCACATTACATTGATATAATATGAACCATGTTTGCTGAAAAGTCAATATTAAAATGAAAAATTTTATCCGTTTACTTGTCGGTTCCGGTGAAAATTGCCCGGATATCCGTTACGCCACCGGAATTTCCACTCCGGATGACTTTATCTTTTTCGAATATCGCGACCGCAAATGCGCCATCCTGTCGCCGCTGGAGATCGACCGCGCCAGATCAACCGCAAAAAACGGCGTTGAAATCGCCGCCGAAAGTTCTTTCGGAAAAAGTCTGATCGATATAATCACAGCGATTTCCGGTCAATGCGGCTGCTGCGATTTTCTGGTGCCGTCGGATTTCCCGCTGGGACTTGCCGACCGCATGCGCAGCAAAAATCTGACCGTCACCCCGGATGAAAAGAGTTTTTTTCCGGAACGTGAATTCAAATTACCTGCCGAAGTTGCCGCGATAACCGATGCCCAGCGCGCCGCTGAAGCCGGTCTGGCCCGGGCGGTGGAAGTATTGAAAAACAGTGAGATCAACGGAGAATTTCTCGTTTATAACGGAGAATTCCTCACCAGTGAATTTCTCCGGGCGGAAATCGATTCCGCCATTCTTTTCCGCAATATGCTTCCCACCGGCACGATCTGTGCTTCCGGATCCCAGGGCTCCCAGCCGCACAATGCCGGGAGCGGCAGAATACGGGCAAATTCGCCGATAGTCATGGATATTTTTCCCCGTTCTCCGGTCACCGGATACTGGGGCGATTTGACCCGTACTGTCGTCCGGGGACATGCCGCGGACATCGTACGCCGTGCCTATGATGCCGTACTGGAGGCACGGGAATATGCCAAAACACTGATCAAAAAAGGCGCATACGGCGCTTCCATCCACTGCGCGGTTGAAGGTATCCTGGAAAAACACCACTTTTTCACCGGAGTCAATGATGCCGGTCAATTCGGCTTTTTCCACGGGCTCGGCCACGGGGTCGGACTGGAGATCCATGAATCCCCACGGCTCTCTCCCCGTGCCGGAACCGCTTTGCAGGGCGGCGAAGTCGTCACCGTCGAACCGGGGTTGTACTATCCGGAATGGGGCGGTATCCGACTGGAAGATCTCATGTATCTGGATCCGGATGGACAAGCACACTGCCTGACTCAAGCACCGGACTTTTTGGAAATAATTTGAGACGATTTCAAATCCATCGTCCAGCGGATAAAGAAAATTATTCCGGTGATCAGCATGATCAGCCACCAGAGCAGGATCGCTATGGAGTTGCCGTCTGCAAGATAAACCCGAAGCCACATCCACACCGACAGGGCATTGACTGCGATCCATAGCAGCCACTGCTCAACACACCGTTTCACAGTCAGGATCATAGCGGCAACCGATAATACTGTCGTCGCCGAATCAACCACCGGCTGGGCATCTTGCATATAATGCAAAAATACTGCGTATCCGACGATCCCGGCAATGCACGACAACAACAGCACCGCCCTGCCCCGGAACCCAAGTGACGACTTGATCACACACTCTTTGCCGTCCATCCGCCTGCGCCAGCAGACGATCCCCGCCAGCATCATCGGCAGATACCAGCAGATATTGAGCATGGCATCGCCGTAAAGTTTCTGGGTATAGGCAATATATCCGTAGGATGCGCTGTTGAAGATCCCGAAAAAATAACAGCTGATCTTCCCTTTGCCTGCCAGCATGGTATAAAGTGTACCGGTCACCGCCGAAGCTATCCCCAGCGCCGTACCTTCGGCAATTACCGAAATAACGGCGATCGCTGCCGTACAAACCGTCACATACACAACTTCCCACAACTGCCAACCGGCAAACTCCCGGTAAATTCTCTGCTTCAGCTCCATGATAAAACTCCCGATTTTCACCCCTTGAAAAGAAAAAACGGCAGAAGGGTGAACCTTCTGCCGTTTTGAAGATGCACAGTGAAAATATATCACTTGATCTCGTCGGTGTCAATACCATACTGCTGGAAAAACATGTTTCCAACTTTACTGTCAACACCTTTATTGACATTTTTGATCGTCTTTTCGATCTGTCCTTTGGTAGCTTCGTTGATTCCGGATTCACTCGGAGTGACATATTCCAGAGTGGCAACGATCACCAGCTGGGACTGTTTGATGGATTCGTTTTCAGTGCTGAACAGCAGCCCGAGTACCGGAATATCTTTCAAGAAGGGCAGACCGGCAACGTTGCGGACAGTTTCAGTACGGCGCAGACCGCCGATCACAAACTCCTGATTGCCGTAAGCAGCCTGGAATTTGGTTTTTATCTTGGAGTCGCTGACGCGGGGAGAACCATCGGAGTTCCAGCCCAGCAGAGAGATGGTTTGACCATTGAATTCGACCGTAGCAGCCGCACCGGTGACCACCGGACGGACGGTAAGATCAAAGAGGAACCCATCCTGCGCCATGGGATACTGGAGTTTACCGTGAATGATACCGGGGAAACCTTCAACAGAGGTGTCGCCTTTGCTGTACCAGGAGAAAAGGGTTCCAAGTACATTGGGCACATCTTCAGCGAATTTCGCCATATATTCGGTAACATATTTGGTGACAAATTCGGTAACGTATGCTTCCACACCGGTGGGCTGCAATTTGCCCTGCATGACCAGAGACATAGCTTCGGCAAGACCTTTTTCCTTGGCTTCGGCAGTAACCTGCGCCTGAACTTTGCTGATCATCGCCTGGGCGGCGGCGGAATAGTTGCCGTCTTTATCTTTGAGATCGTTGGGCTTCCAGATGGGCACTCCGTCAAGATAATTGATCATGCGCGGAGTAAATGCCGCGATTGAGAGGTCTGAATAGAAGTTCTCTTTGAGCAGAGTTTCCGGCAGGATCTTTGCCAGCTGCTGACGGTAGATCGCGTTGGGATTGGGATCGGTATAGGCAAATTCACCCATTCCGTAGCCGTTATCCACAGAGTAATCATTACGTTCGTAGAAGTAACCGTAATTAAGCGTGATGCTGGCAGTTTCCCGGTTTTTCGCCAACAGAGAACCGCTGGTAAGCACTTTGGCTTTGCCGATGCTGGTCAGGAAGTCCAGATAACGGGTGTTCCATTTGGGATTGAAGTTCCAATAGCTGGTACGGTTGTGTCCGTTGTTGTCAACACCGCCGTGGAAGAAGCTTGACCAATTGCGGCGAATACGGGCTCCGGCGGAGAAAAGATCCACGCCATCGTTGTTTTTCCAACTCTGGAAGTCCACACCGATACGATCGTCGTTTTCGGCATAGATCTCAATAACTTTATAACCGATGCGCACCTGCGGCATGGGCTTGTCATATTTGGCAAGCATCTCTTTGATGCTGGTGCATGACCAGACCGGAGCACTGACCATCAGCACGTTGAGTTCAGCATCGACCAGCATGGTGTCCGGAGAAACCGCAAACTGGGGGTCGTTGGTATTGGAACCGACAACTTCCAGCATCTGTTTCAGCGTGGCAGCCGGCAGATATTTGGGATAGTACATGAATGCAGTGTCATTGCTGACCGTTGCCAGATCACGTTTATCCAGTTTGGCGACCAGAGAATCGATGCCTTCGCCGTTTTTGGAGTCGCTGAAACGGTACTCTTCAGCGGAAACAACCAGAAACGCAGTGCCGTCAGAATATTTGATCGCGGCAACCTGAACCGGACTGGCATTGACCTGTTTGGCTTCGATCATGTTGCGCAGATAACCGCGGGCAACATAGGCATCGGCATTTTTCAGACGGTATGCTTTGGTGACCACGTAGGGGTCGGCATTGTCCTGAATGAAACGTACTTCATTGGTACCTTCGCTGATATTGACTTTCAATTCAGCATTGACACCGGGGGATTTATAACCGGAAGAAACACCGTTGCTTCTGTCGCGGGGGGTGCCGGGAACAACTTCAGCAGCATAGACACTGACGATACCGGCAACAGCAAGGAATAATAATGATCTTTTCATGGTACATTAATCCTCAAAGAAATCTTTCTGTTGACGTTCGTGGATCTCGGCGGAACGGCTGACGGAAGCAACACCGCTCTGATCCGGAGTCACCGGAGTCGCCTCGGCGGTAACGATGATATAGGTCTTTTCACGAACCACGGTGGTAGTACTGAAAAAATATTTCAGCACCGGAATTTTGGAAAGAACCGGCAAACCGATGGTCTGATGGACATCAGATTCTTTCTCGTAGATGCCAACGACTTTTTCCACATTGTAACCGAGGGTCATGCCGCCGGTAACGCTGGTGGCATTGCTCAATTCCTGTCCGGTATTGCCGCGTTCGACAACATTTTTCAGATTGAATTTGTAACGGAAGATCACACCACCGTCTGCCACATCTTTGGTATTGGCTTCGGGGAACGGCATAAATCCGTCGGCATCGGCTTTGGAACGGTCTCCGGGGACGCAGATGATCGGATTGTAAACCGCGATTTCCAGTTCCGGCGGATTTTTGTAAAGTTCACCGGTCTCATCGGTTTCATAGCTGGCACCGATAAAAGAACGGCCCTGACTGTTTTTGGCGATGTTCTGATATTCCGGAGTCATGGACAGCTTGTAGATGTAATTGGCAGTTTCCGGATTTTCTTTCTGATGTTTGATCAGCGCACGGAATTCATCGATGCTCGCGATCGGAGTGCTGACAAAAGTCAGAGAACCGTCCGCAGTAACAGATGCTTCACCGGACTGCTGCAGACAGCGGATAAAGCTCATATCAAAGGCCGGGGCAAAGAAAATACCGCCGTACCCCCAGTTGGTCGCACTGGTAAGCGCAGCAGTCATGGCTTCATTGAGAACCAGACGTCCGGCATTGTAACCAACGTTGAAAAGGTTCACACCGGGACCGTTTTTCCACGCCAGATAATCCATACCGACATCACGCAGGGTGCTTTCACGCACTTCGTAATAGTTGAAACGGATGCGTGCCTGCGGCAGCGGACGGTCAACCAGCTTGACCCAATCCAAAGTGCCTTTGGCAGCCGCAACGGTATCCTGCCAGAAAATGGTGTTGGTCGCCAGGTCGATTCCGGAAGTACCTTCAGAAGAAGCGATGATCACGTCGATGATCGTCTTGAATTCCGCAGCGGCACGATACTTCGGAGTATACGCATAACGCGCCACACCGGTTCCTTCGATCCGGGCCGGCTTGGCGGCATCTTTGCCGGCGATATCCAGCTGTTTGATCAATTCGGCGACGTAGGGCATGAATTCTTCACCGGTGGTGACCAGCAGACCATGACCGCGTTTACCGTCAAAGTTGACGCTCTGCACTCTGGAATTGACATTATAACGCAGGATCGCGGACATCACATACGGACGCAGATCCTGGGCAGGCTGATTTTTGGTTTCAAAAAGTCTGCTGACGAAACGGACATTGCCATTGTCCTGGATCAGCCGGATCTCTCTGGAACCGGACGCTGCCGCACTCTTTGTTTCCGCAGCGGCGGAAACACCTCCCCACACTACCATCGGCAGTGCAAACAACAATATACGCCTTTTCACGACTTCTCCTTGTTTTGGGTTGAAATAAAAGGCTCTACATCGACGGAAAAATTCAACGCGAAGAGGATTCACCGTTGATCTTTTCCAACTTTTCACAGACCAGGGCACAACTGCGCTCAAGCTCGTCGATCTGTTCAGGACTGCAGCTCCTCAACTCGTTGACGATAATCCGTTCAAGCTCGGCGTCGATCTCATTGAGCAACCCCATAAGCTTCTCCCCGGGACGGATCAGGATATTGCGGCGGTCACGCGGGTCTTGTTCACGCAGAACAACTCCCTGCCTGGTCATCTTATCCACAAAGAGTGATGCTGCCGAACTCGAAAGCCCCGTAAGCGTCATTACCTGCTGCAGATTGCACGGCATCGCCAGGCGGATCAGCATCAGATAATCCAACTGCTTAAAGGAAATTTTACCGGTCAATTCCTTCCAGTCATAACGGCTGCACACATCACACATGCACAGACGGCGCTGATAGTCTATCATCCGGTACATCCTTTTGAAACAATCGACATCCATGGTCAGACTTCTCTCTCTTTAATGTTCCTGTTTTTTTACTAAATAAGTAGACCATTTAAAAACAAAATGGTTTTAACTTTTACATAATATATCATAACTTATTAACCATGACAAGAGAACGGCACAGCTTTTTTCCGGCAATCTCTTTTCATTGCAGGACAGATAGGATATCCTTACTTATTTTTATTAATCGTATATTTTACGCAGGACGGCTCTTGATTTCAGGGTAATTTGCGCTATATTATATTGAGGTATAGCATTCAAAAAATTTCAGGGAAACCTAAAAGATGAATTCCACAGATTTTATCATTGCCACTTCCGGAGCGCTGCTGCTGGCGGGGGCATTTTCCAATAAAGTATCCAGCCGTTTCAATCTGCCGATCCTGCTGTTGTTTCTGGCGGCAGGTATATTCGCGGAATCGATATTGCCATTTTCCGGCAAAAATTATGCGCCGGAAATCAACTTTTTCGGTATCATCGCCATGTGTTTCATCCTCTTTTCCGGGGGAAGCGACACCCCGCCGGAAGAGATCCGTCCGGTGGCATTCCGGGGGATACTGCTGGCAGTTGCCGGGGTGATAATCACCGCATTGATCACCGGTACAGGAGCATACTTACTGTTGGGTATGAAGCACTCATACCTCTGGTGTCTGCTTTTAGGTTCTCTCATTTCTTCAACCGATGCAGCGGCGGTGTTTGCCATTCTCCGGGGCAAAGGAGTCGGTTTGTCAGGCACACTCAAACCGCTGTTGGAACTGGAGTCAGGAAGCAACGATCCGACAGCCGCATTTATGACCATCACCCTGATCGGTTATCTCACCGGAACCGGTGCCAGTGCCGCATTTGCCGTACCGCAAATCATCTATCAGCTCGGCGGCGGAGTCCTTGCCGGATTCGTATTCGGTAAAATCGGCAAGTGGATATTCAAAGTCGAATTGGAACATAACGGACTTTATTTCGTCGTAAGTTTCGCCATGGTCCTGCTCTGTTACAGTGTAACTCAATTGCTTGGAGCCAATGGATTTATGTCATGTTATGTCTGCGGCATCGTCCTGAATTCCGGCCGTTACAATTATCAGAAAGCATTGACCAAATTCCACAACGGCATCGCCTGGCTGATGCAAGTCGGTCTTTTTACGGTACTGGGTTTTCTTGCCAGCCCGAAAGAACTTTTCAATATTTCGGTCTGGCTGCCGGGGATCGCGCTCGGTTTTCTGCTGATTTTCGTCGCCCGACCGCTGGCAGTATTCATCTGTCTGGCATGGAGCGGCTACTCTACCAGAGAAAAACTGCTGATCTCCTGGGTCGGTATCCGCGGAGCGGCACCGATCGTGCTGGCGACATTCCCGCTGGCTGCCGGGGTGGAAGATGCTGCGCTGATGTTCCGGCTGATCTTTTTCATGGTCATCCTGTCCGTAACGCTTCAGGGCTGGCTGCTCATGCCGATGGCCAAGTGGCTCAAGGTCGCCAGAACTGCCGCCGTCCAACCGGAACCGCCGCCGCTGGAACTGGAGGTCACCGAAAGTTCATCCCATCAGGAAATGCGGGAATTTTTCATCAAAGAAAACAACCCAATGAACGGTAAAACTCTCGCCGAAATCGCCCTGCCGACCGGTGTACTGGTCACCATGGTGCGCCGCAATAAAAAACTTTTCCCGCCCCGGGGGGATACGATCATCAAAGCCGGTGACGGGGTGTTGATCATGGCGGAAATACCGCTTTTGGCGGAAGTTGAGAAAAAATACTTCCGGAACAACTGAATACCGGCGACGACGGATTTTTCAGCTCATATTTTCAGAGACTTCAACCGCAAGGCATTAAGCACCACGGTCAGAGAACTTGCCGCCATCGCCGCCGCACAAATCGCCGGGCCGAGCGAAATACCAAGTTTCACCGCCGCACCAGCCGCCAGCGGCAAGGTGCAGATATTGTAGAAAAATGCCCAAAAGAGATTCTGACGGATGATCTGCAAGGTTTTTTTGCTCAACTTTATCAGTTTGACCACCTCCCGCAGATCGGAACCAAGCAGTACCGCATCGGCACTTTCCAATGCGGCATCACTGCCGGAACCGATCGCGATCCCCGGTTTCCCGGCGGCAAGTGCCGGAGCATCATTGATGCCGTCGCCGACCATTGCGGTGATCCGATGCTCATTTAATTGTGTAAGTATCCTCACCTTATCCTGCGGCAGCAATCCGGAATAAAAACCATCCAGATGGAGCATGGCAGCCGCTTTTGCCGCCGCCGCTTCATTGTCTCCGGTAAGCATCAGAGAAGTGATCCCCATCCGGCGCAGTTCTTCCACGGTCTCAACCGCATTTTGCCGCAATTTGTCACCGACGGCAATAACTCCGTAGCAAACACCGTCACATGCACCGTAAATCAGTGTCGATCCGGCAAAGCTGCCGGGAAGATCCGGCAGTCCGATCCCGTTTTGCAGCATATATTTATCATTACCGAAGATCCACTTTTTACCGTCTGCTACCGCTTCAACTCCCCTGCCGGCTACTGCGGCAAACCCGCTGACATTTCCGGGCAGTGTCAAATTTTTCACCGAAGCAGCACCGGCAACAGCGGCGGCAAGCGGATGAACGGAATACTTCTCCACCGCCGCGGCAACGGCGAGAAAATCATCCTGGGAAATATCGGTAAATACCGCGATTTCCCGCACTTCCGGCAGACCGGAAGTCAACGTACCGGTCTTATCAAAAACCACCTGTTCAACAGCGGCGGCAGTTTCCAGAGCAGTCCCGTTTTTGATCAATATGCCGGATTTCGCCCCTCTGCCGATGCCGGAAATCAACGCCACCGGAGTCGCCAACCCCAAAGCACACGGACACGCCGCCACCAGCACCGACAACGAATAGTGCAGTACTTGAGCCGGAGTCCCGCAAAATGCCCAAACCACCGCGGTCACTGCGGCAGCGGCAAATATACCCCAGACGAAAACTCCGGAAACTTTATCTGCCAATGCCGCTGAAGGTGAACGGGAATTCTGCGCTTCAGAGATCAATTTCACGATCTGACCGAGCATACTTGCCTGCCCGGTGGAAACGATTTTCACTTCCAGCACGCCATCCACATTGAGTGTGCCGCCGCAAACTTTGTCACCGGCACTCCGGGAAACCGGCAACTCTTCGCCGGTAAGCATGGACTCGTTGACAAAACTGCTGCCGGAAATGATCACACCATCTGCCGGAACTTTTTCCCCCGGCAAAATACGCACCGTATCTCCGGGCGCCAACTCCCGGCACGGGATGTCAGTCACTTCGCCGTTGCGCAGTAAATGAGCTTCCGGGGGTACCAGTTCCAAAAGCTCCCGAATCGCCGAAGATGCCGATTTGCGGGCGCGTTTCTCCAACATTTTCCCCAACATTATCAAGGTCAATATCATCGCCGAAGCATCAAAATAAAGATGCCCGGAACCGGCAGATATCAACAGCGTCAAACTGTAAATGATCCCCGCCGTTGCACCGCAGGAGATCAGCGAATCCATATTGGGCACCCCCCGGAACAACGCCGGGATACCCCGCTGAAAAAAACCTCTGCCAGCAATCAATACCGGCACGAGCAATATCAGCTGCAGCATACCATTGAGCCGGAATCCGGCAGGAATATGCCCCATGCACACGACCATCAGCGATACGGTAAAAAAGAGCGCAGTAAAAAAAGCCGCCACATCCCCCGCCATGCTCTCTCCGGCAGGAATACTTAATTCCGGCGGCGGCAATGCCGCTTTGAATCCGGCTTTACGGACAGCTTCAATGACCTCTTCATCCGTGGGGACCTGCTCTCCGGATGTAAAATTCAATCTTCCGGAAGCAAAATTGACGTAAATATCTCTGACCGGAAGTTTTTTGACTGCCCTTTCCACCGCCGCCGCACACCCGGCACAATGCATGCCGCTGACCATAAATGTCCGTACTTTTTCCATAAATATCAGCACACTACCGGTTGGTCATCAATGATAAATCCGGTGATTCCCATCGTGGCAACCAGTTTATCATCGTCATTGAATACTTCCACATTGTACACCGCAGTCTTTTTGCCCTGCGAAACTTTACGGGCGACCGCCCGCAGACTCTTTCCGGAACCGGGACGGATGAAGTTGGTCGTGCAATTCAGCGACACCCCGGTAACCCCCGAACCATTCACCGCCCCGGCAAAGGCAAAATCCGCCAGAGTCATGATCGCCCCGCCCTGAACCACATTGCGGCCGTTAAGGGAATTATCCGTAATTTCAAGAACTGCTTCCGCATAACCGTCACCGACTTCGGTAAGCCGGATACCGTTGAATACACAAAAGCGGTCATTCCGGTTCAAAAATTCTTTAATTTTTCCGTAGTCTGCCATTTTTTCACCTAAAACTGCAAATCTCCTGCCAGATATGCTGACAATATCTTATCCGATTCACCGGTGATACCGGAAATCAGGTTCACACCGCCGTCAAAAAGTCCGAGTTCAACTTCCCGGCTCAATTTACCGGCGATCAACAAATCGACTTTCAACGAATTGAATTGCGCACACAACTGATCCAGCGCACCATCGACCGCATTGACGGTCTCTCGCTCCAAAATCCTTCCGCCTTCGATCCGGTAATAAACGAATTTCCGGATATCATCTCCAAATTCACTTGCTACTGCAATAACCATACTTCAACTTACCCCGCACACAAAAAGACACGCCCGGAAACCGCAAAGTCCCCGGGCGCACAAGAGCTTTAACGATCAATTTTCCTGATTTTCCCCTTGTTCCGCACCAACTGCAGTACAACGGTGATCCTGGATCTTTTCTTTAAGATCCTGACACTGCGCCTCGACCTTTGCCGCTGCTGCATCCAAAGCCCGGTACAGGTCAAAATCTTCCACTTCTGCTTTAAGCGTATGATACTTGCAGTTAAGTACCAGCGACACCTGGAAGTGATTTTTCTCTCTGGACATGACCACATTGACACTGGTTACTTTGAGTGCCGGGATGTCCAACGGAGCAAGAACCATTTCCGTCTGATGTTGGATTGCGGGAGTGATTTCAAACTGACGTCCGGTAACATTGATGAGCATAGACAGCGCACCTTTCTTTGTTTCCGTCAACCGGCCCATTCCGGATGACGTATAGTCATTCACATGGTGAATTGCGGTCCGAGATAGATCTCTTTGGCTTTGGGATCATTGACCAGGAAATCACTGGGGCCTTCAAGCAGAACTTTGCCCATACACATGATATACGCCCGGTCAACAACGGACAGCGTTTCACGGACATTGTGATCGGTGATCAAAATGCCCAGATTGCGTTCTTTAAGTTTCAGAATTATCTGCTGAACATCATGTACTGCGATCGGATCGACGCCGCTGAATGGTTCGTCAAGCATGATGAATGATGGATTGGTAACCATTGCCCGGGTGATCTCCAAACGGCGGCGTTCACCGCCTGAAAGGGTCATGGCTTTCTGATTTTTCAACCTCTCCAGATCCAATTCACGCAACAGATCGGCGCATCTTTTTTTTCTTTCGGCACGGCTGATCGCCAGAGTTTCCAGGATCGCCATGATGTTTTCTTCGACGGTGAGTTTACGGAAAATAGACGGCTCCTGCGCCAGATATCCCATGCCCATACGCGCTCTTTTGTACATCGGCATCCGGGTGACATCCACTCCGCGGAAAGAAACTTTGCCGCCATCCGGACGCACCAGCCCCATGACCATATAGAAACTGGTGGTCTTGCCCGCCCCGTTGGGACCGAGCAAACCGACAACTTCTCCGGGACGGACATTGAGCGAAACCTGATTGACCACCGTCCTGCCCTTGTAGGTTTTCACCAGATTTTCGGCACTGACCAGCAGCGGTTCATTGGCAGAAATTTTCCCATTTCCGCCCTGTTCCTGAACATCACCGGCATCATTCGCCGCGGCATTAGGAGCATCTTCCTTAACAACTGTCCAGTCCACAGTTTTTTCGTTAACGTCACTCATTATTTTTATCTACTCAATTTTTATCTGAATCAACCCCCGTTTCCGGGTTTTCCAATACATATTATACACCGCAAACGGCAACATTCAAGCCTCCGCAGAAAAAAAATTAAGATTTTTTTATCAATTTCCCCGGCTTTCCAGAATAATTTTCACCATGCTCAAAGCGGTCCGCAGTTTTTTCTCCGTGCCCGCCGACGAAACCGACAGGCGCAAAAAGTTTCTTCCCGGGCGGGGCAGAACGGTGAATCTCGCCGAATGCTGCACCCGGATGCCGGAATTCTCAAAGAGCATTTCACACTCCTGCTGCCGGGACATCGACGCCGGAAGCGGCAGGGTCCGGAAAAAACTTCCCTCCCCTGCCGGTGGCGCATCGGGAAAGATCCGGTCAAAAATCCGGTTCGCCCGCAATGCCAAAAGATGTTTCTCAAGCAAAACATCTTCGGCTTTGCCGCTTAAAATCAATTCGGTCATGATCTCACCGTCCAGCGCACTGGTACGGATATTCAAGTGAAACAGACCATTGAGCAAATGTGTCCGGTAACGCTCCGGAAATGCCGCTGCCGTAACCCGCAATCCGCCGCACAAGTAGCGCAGTGAACCGCAAATATAGAGGGTCTGTTCCGGCAAAAGCGAATAAAGTGAACAATATCCGGCAGATGGCGGCAGGGTCGCCGTGTCATCTTCAATAAGGATCAGATCATGCCGTTTGATCACTTCTGCCAGTGCCCTTTTGCGTTCATCGCTCAAAGTTATTCCGGTAGGATTGGCACAATTCGGCATCAGAAAAATACCGGAAATACGATTTTTACGGCAGCACTCATCCAATGCTTCCGGCAGCATGCCGCCGCTGTCACCTGCCACCGGATGCAGCCGGATGTGAGCAAGATGCGCCGTCCCGATCAAGTTGGCATAAGTGAAGTAATCCACTGCCACGGTATCGCCGAGGTGAAAGAGCGATAACAACGCCGCACTGATGGCATTTTGCGAACCGGAAAACAGTGCCGTATGGTTTTCGTCGCAGAGAACATCAAATTTTTTCATCCAGTTCACCGCTGCCGCCCGCTGGTGCAAATGCCCTAAAGAAGTGGTATAACTGTAGAGTTTTTCCAGATACCCCTTTTTCAACACGGCACCGGTGGCTTCGATAATTTGCTTGTTGACCTGATCAAAGCCGTTGACCACCCCCAGTTCCAGAACATCAGAGTTCCCGGTCTCCCCACTGCTGTCTCCGGGAAGCGGAGAAACAAATGTCCCTCTGCCCATGGATCCGTAGATCAGCTGCCGTTCCCGGCAGAGATTATACGCCCGGGTGACGGTGGTGAAGTTGATATCCAGAAAATCTGCCAGTTCCCGCTGGGGCGGCAGTTTGGTTCCCGGAGCAAGTTTTCCGCTGCGGATATCCTGTTCCAGCAGATTGGCTATCGCCAGATAGCAGGGGCGGGAAAGTTTTTCCACTTCCGGGCACCAGCTTAAATGATAGTTGTTGAAAGAATTTACCGGCATTTTTGTAATCCATACAATTTGAAATATTGTATTTAATATACCCCGCATTATATTATCTGTCAAACCGCTTCCGGCGCAAACAATCAAAAAAATGGAGAAAAATATCATGGAAACAACCAGACAACAGGAACTTAACCGCAACCTTGCCGCCATGCTCAAAGGCGGCGTGATCATGGATGTCACCACCCCGGAACAGGCGGTGATCGCTGAACACGCCGGAGCGTGTGCCGTCATGGCTCTGGAACGCATCCCGGCAGACATCCGCGCCGCCGGAGGCGTTTCACGCATGAGCGATCCGGCAATGATCAAAGGCATCCAGCAGGCTGTGACCATTCCGGTGATGGCGAAATGCCGGATCGGGCACTTCGCGGAAGCCCAAATACTCGAAGCAATCGAAATCGATTACATTGATGAAAGCGAAGTTCTCTCTCCGGCAGATGACACTTACCATATCGACAAAACCCGTTTTGCCGTACCTTTCGTCTGCGGTGCAAGAGATCTCGGCGAAGCCCTGCGCCGCATTGCCGAAGGAGCCTCAATGATCCGCACCAAAGGAGAACCCGGCACCGGAGATATCATCCAGGCAGTACGCCACATGCGCAAAATGAATGCGGAGATCCGCCGGATAACCTCGCTTGCCGGAGATGAACTTTACGAAGCCGCCAAAGAGTTGTCCGTACCTTATGATCTGCTGAAACAGGTCCAAGAAACCGGCAAACTGCCGGTGGTGAATTTCGCCGCCGGGGGTATCGCCACTCCGGCAGATGCTGCCTTGATGATGCAGCTTGGAGCGGAAGGAGTTTTCGTGGGTTCCGGTATTTTCAAATCCGGTGATCCGGCAAAACGGGCTGCCGCCATTGTCAAAGCGGTTGCCAACTTCAACGATGCGGGGATGATCGCCGAACTCTCCTGCGGTCTGGGCGAAGCAATGGTCGGGATCAATGCCGATGAGATCCGCACCATCATGGAGGAAAGAGGTATATGAAACTGAAAATCGGTATTCTCGCTCTGCAGGGTGCATTTGCCGAACACCGCAAAATGATGGAATCTCTCGGTGCAGAAGTTCTGGAATTGCGGCAGAAACGGGATCTTGCTGCCAAAATCCACGCCCTGATACTGCCCGGAGGAGAAAGCACAGTCCAGGGCAAACTGCTCCGGGAACTGGAGATGTTTGGCCTGCTGAAAAAACGTATTGCCAACGGGCTGCCGGTACTGGCGACTTGTGCTGGAACCATCTTGCTGGCAGAGAAACTTTGCGGCAGTTCCACCGTGCATTTCGGGACATTGCCGGTTACAGTACGGCGCAACGCCTACGGCAGACAGTTGAGCAGTTTTTATATCAATGAAAATTTTGCCGGTCATCCGGATGTCCCCATGCCTTTCATCCGGGCTCCGGAAATCACCGCGACCGGAGCGCAAGTGGAGATCCTCGCCAGGTGTAACGGAGTTTCGACTGCGGTTCGGTACCGCAACCAACTGGCAATGACATTTCACCCGGAAATAACCGGTTCGGATCTGATCCACCGTTATTTTCTGGAAAAAATCGTTATTTCCCGACTGGATAATTTGACATAACTTTTTTTGCAGTGTATATTTGGCAACTGTTTTCGTATTTTGCGAAGCAGTTGCCTTTTGTTATCAAGCGATTTGTTGCGATGCGTTCATAACGGAGGCGGCACGAATGCATCCAGACAAGTGGAGCAAGGTCTTTTTATTGAAATTTCAGGGGGAAATCACAATTATGGTTGCGGTTGAAGTATTCTGTTTCTTATCTTTGCTTTTGTTTTTCGGCAAACTCATCCGGATGGCGCTGCCGATTTTGCAGCGGCTCTATCTGCCAAGTTCAGTTATCGGCGGAGCGGTCGGACTGCTGATACTTACCCTCTTTGGCGAATATCTGCCCGCCGGAGTGATTTCCGGCATGGGCAAACTGCCCGGATTTCTGATCAATGTGATCTTCGCCGCCCTCTTTCTCGGTACGGTCACACCGAAACTGGGACAGATATTCAAAATGGCACTGCCGCAGTTGTGCATGGGACAACTGCTGGCATGGGGACAATATGCCATTGGTCTGGGGCTTGCCGGATTTATACTGGCACCGCTTTTCGGAGTCCATCCGGCATTCGGCAATCTGCTGGAAATCGGCTTTGAAGGCGGCCACGGTACCGTTGGCGGTCTGGCGGAAAGTTTCGCCAACAACTGGCCGGACGGCAAAGATCTGGGGTTGACGGTGGCTACCGGCGGGATGATTTTCGGCATTCTGCTGGGTATGGCACTGATCAACTGGGCACTCAACAGGGGGATCATCAGCAGTGTCAGAACTTTCAACGACCGTGCCCCCGCCGAAAAAATCGGAGTGTATGATGCTGAAAAACGTCCTTCTGCCGGTAAACAGACGGTCTTCTCTGATTCCATCGACTCGCTGGCATGGCACATTGCCATGATCGGTATTTCGATATTGCTGGGTTATGCCATGCTCAAAGGACTGCAGTATCTGGAAGTCACAGTGCTTCCGGATTGCAAAACCAGATTGTTCAACGGCTTCCCGCTTTTCCCGCTCTGCATGATCGGCGGGGTGATCATCCAGCTGCTTTTCCAGAAATTCAATGCCGGACACCTGATCGACCACGGACAGATGCAGCGGCTCTCCGGAGCATCACTGGACTTTCTGGTGGTTGCCGCCGTTGCCACTATCAAGCTGTCGGTTGTGGCGCAAAACTGGCTGCCGCTGGTCATTATGATGGCAGCCGGGGTATTGTGGAGCGTACTGCTCACGCTTTACGTGGCGCCCAAACTTTTCAAGCAGGCATGGTTTGAATGCGCCATTGCAGAATTCGGCCAGGGTTTGGGAGTGACTGCCACCGGATTGATGCTGCTGCGCACGGTCGATCCGGAGAGCAAAACGGTTGCCGCCGCCTCATTCGGTTACAAGCAGTTGATCCATGAACCGGTCATGGGCGGAGGCTTGTGGACAGCATTTGCCTTGACTCTGGTCTTTTCCATCGGCTGGATGCCGGTCTGGATCTTTTCCACTGCGATGCTGCTGGTCTGGGTGGCAATTTCGCTGGTGGTCTGTGTCAAAAACCGCCGGTGACCCCCGGAACATGCTGCCGGACGTTAAAAAAAATGGTAATGAAACAACACGCTTTTGTCAACTTTCCGGCGGCATGACCAACGCTTCTCCTGCCGGACGCTGCCGGCGGCGGAAGCACACTTACTGAAAGCACCCAAAACATCCACACCAAATTTGAACTTATCGCGTAAAACGGTAAAAAAAATTCAGGGCTGCAGCAGAACTTCTGCCGCAGCCCGACTTTTTTACCCTGCCGTTTTATTCTCCGGCAAGTGCAACATTGGCAGATGAATCGTCAAGACTTTTGAAGGTGATCTCCCGCTGTTCCAACACCGTGGCGGCATCCGAAGCAAGGAATATCCCGTATTTTCCCTCCGGCACACACCAGTGGTGTTTATCCGGATGGAAACAGGCAAAATCGCTCCACTTCAATTCAAACGTAACCACCTTTTCTTCACCGGCTTCGAGGAAAACTTTGGCAAATGCTTTCAACTCTTTCACCGGCCTCGGGAATTCCGGTTCCAGCGCACCGGTATAAAGCTGAATGACCTCTTTACCGGGACGGTCGGAAAGGTTTTTCACTTTGACTGACACCTGACAGGCAGCATCGAAACTGTTGAATCCGGTCTGTTTCACTTCCACTATCTGCTGCTCAAATGCCGAATAACTCAAACCGAATCCGAAGGGATAACGCGGTTTGTTTTCCACCCGGTCAAAGTGGCGGTAACCGATAAAGATACCTTCATCATAGCGGACATGCGGATCGGCATCCGCCCGGTTGCCCGGATAGGAACCATTGGCATGACAGGGATAATCCAGCAGATCTTTTGCCCATGAAACCGGAAGTTTCCCCGAAGGATTCACCTTGCCGAAAAGGATATCCGCCAATACCGTCCCGCATGCTTCTCCGGCGTACCAGAGCATCAAAATCGCCCCGGCATCTTCCTGCCACGCTTCCACATCCATCGCCGATCCGCCGGTAAGCGTCACCACCGTATTGGCATTGACCGCCGCGATTTCCCGGATAAAGTCATCCTGACCGTCCGGCATTTTCATATCCGGCATATCCGCCTGCTGCAGATCCGCCCAGCCGATTGCTTCTTTGTCATACAAGTGATTTCTGCCGGCGGCAAAAATCACCGCATCGGCATCTTTGGCGGCGGCGAGGAATTTCGCTTTGGCTGCCGGAAGTGCCTCCGGATCATCGCTGATGATGTGCAAAGCACCGATCTGGGTGATCTTCGGAGAATAAACCACTTCCAGATGTGATATTCTGCCCGGAACCAGCGGCAGACGGATGAAATCCAGTTCCGTGTCGATCACCGGATAAATCTTGCCGTCAAGCGTAATGGAACAGCTGCCGGAGGATACCGAGATGATCACGCCGGGATCTTCACAATCCGCCGGAGTAAGTTCCGCCGTGATGCGGGCGGTAAATTGTGCCGGCAGTCCCACTCCGCCGGTCGGAGGAGATGCGATCGTGCAAAATTCCAGAAACCCCTGATGATCGATCTCTTCGTGGATCAGATCCCGCTCTTCGCGCATGGCGGCAGCATCCGGATAGACCCGGCACTTCACCCCGGATGGTCCGAAAAAGCCAGCCGGATTTTTGCGGTCATGGAGAAAACGGATCGTCGGAATGTATTCAAGTTCAAGACCATTTTCTGCGGCAAATTTCTGCAACCCGGCAAGCGGAGTAACTTCCCGGTCGCTGAAAACCGCTCCGGAGCCGCCCTGATAACGCAAATTGCCGTGATGATGACGGAATTCCGCTTCCGGACCGGTCAAAAGTATCCGCCGGTGTTTCGCCGGATCAAGCGGCAGCAATGATGAACGGTTTTTCAACAGCACAGCACTGCCTTCAGCACATTCCCGGGCGGTCTGCTGCTGCTCCGCACCACCGCATGTACCGGAAAGGACCGTCCCATTGATCGTTTCCGTGCGGCAGAGCAGACGGAGGATGCGGCGTACTTTGTCATCGACCACGGATTCGGGGATCGCTCCGGATTTGACCAGCGGCAGAACTTTTTCAACTGTGAGGTGGATACCGGGACCGCCCATTTCCAGATCGAGCCCGCCAAGCATACACCCCATGGTGTCGTGAGCGCCGCCCCAGTCGGATACCATCACCCCGTCAAATCCCCACTCCCGTTTGACGATCTGCTCCTGCGTGAAACCGTTTTCCGAAGCATAAGTGCCGTTGATACGGTTATAACTGGACATCATCATCCACGGTGAACTCTCTTTAACAATTATCTCAAAGGCTTTGAGGTACAATTCCCGTAAAGTGCGTTCGTCAACATCGGAACTGCCGGTCGTCCGGCACACTTCCTGATTGTTGAGAGCCAGATGTTTAGGCGTGGCAGCGACCTTTTCCCGCTGACAACCGCGGACGTAACCGGCGGCGATCTTGCCGGCAAGTACCGGATCTTCCCCGTAGTATTCAAAATTTCTTCCGCACAATGGCGTCCGCATCAGATTCAATCCCGGCCCGAGGCTGACATGAACCCCGATAGCATTGCCTTCCAAGCCGATGGCTCTGCCGTATTTTTCCGCCAATGCCGTATCAAACGAAGCGGCAAGCGCAACTCCGACCGGAAACGCTACGGTATTTTTCCTGTCTTGCTGGCCGACCGAACGGAATCCATTGGGACCGTCCGCCATTTCCAACGCCTGAATACCCAACCTGTCAATGGCAGCTGTTTTCATGCCGCTGCCCCCGGAGAGCATGGTGATTTTTTCCTCCAATGTCATCTGCCGCAGCAGTGATTCCACTTTTTGTTCAATATTATCCATGGTCAACCTTTCAGTTTAATATTGACGAATTATGTTACTGTTTCCCTAATATACTCCGGCAATAACTGCACTTCAAGAAAAGGACATTTTTTTTATTTAACCGAAACTACTGCAAAAAAACGCCATTTGCTTATCATCTTTACTGCTGTTTCCGGAACAGATTGCGGGGAATTTGACTCATATTGAAAAAATCGACTTGACAACCCCCTGATAATGGTATATCTTATGGTAATGGAGGTCTTTATATGATGAAACATCACCAGTTGCCCGACAATGTCCGGTTGAACGAAAATACCGAAATCGTTGAAAAATTGTACGCCGTCATGGAAAAAAACGGCGGTTACTGCCCTTGCCGGATCCAGCGAACCGAAGAAAATTTGTGCATTTGCGCTGAATTCCGCAGACAGATCGCCGATCCGGAATTCAGCGGCTATTGCCACTGCAAACTTTATTATAAAAAAAATTGACTGAAAGGAGAATTGAAAAATGGCTGTTTTACACCTCAATAAAGAGTCTTTTGAAAAAGTCACCGGACAAACTGCCAACCCCGTACTGATCGACTTCTGGGCGACCTGGTGCGGTCCGTGCCGGAGCTTGACTCCGGAACTGGAAAAACTCGCCGACGCATGTCCGGATCTGATCGTGGGCAAAGTCAATGTCGAAGAACCGGAAAATATCCAGCTTGCCGCTTCCATGGGCGTCAATACCATCCCGGCAATGTTCTTTTACCGCAACGGGAAACTGGAAAAAGAGCTGGTCGGATTCATGACCGCTGCCGAATTGAAAAATAAACTTGGGCTGTAATTCAGGAGAAAAATACTATGTGCTGGTACTGGCTGGCTTGCGGTCTGCTGCTGATACTTGCCGAATTTGCCGTCCCCGGTCTGGTGATCTGCTTTTTCGGAATATCCGCGCTCATCGTCAGCGGAATAAAATACCTATTCCCCTCATTGTCACTGGCATGGCAATTGCTGATTTTCGCATTCGGCGGCGCTCTCATGGCTGCCGCCTGCCGCCTGCTGGTCCCCCAGGGGGTAAAAAAACGCACCGACCTCAAGTCAGAAAACATCGATAATGACGAGGTCTCCGGAGCAGTTGCCGTCTGCGTCGAAAAAATCACCCCCGGTCATCAGGGCAAAGTGGAATTCCGCGGTTCATTCTGGACCGCCGTTTCCGATACGGAAATCAATAAAGGTGAAGACTGCATCATTATCAGCCGGGATAATCTGCTCTTAAAAGTCAGCCGCAATACCGGCAGTTGTCAAAAATAAGTAATGCACGGAATTTTATAAAATTTGCATCCCAAAAGTAATAAAGGAAAAAGTATGGAAAGCATAATCATTTCAGCCGTGGTCGTCGTCCTCGCATTTACTGTCATTGCCAAATCCATCCGCATCGTGCCGCAGAAAGAAGCATGGATCGTGGAAAGATTGGGAAAATACAATAAAACTCTTGGAGCCGGTCTGCATATTCTGATGCCGTTCATCGATCTGGTCGCCTACAAGCAGGAACTCAAAGAGTGCGCCATCGACGTCCCGCCCCAACAGTGCGTGACCAAAGACAATATCATGGTGGAAGTCGACGGTCTGCTCTATTTGCAGGTAGTCGATCCGGTCAAAGCATCTTACGGTATTTCCGATTACCTCTTTGCCTGTTCCCAGCTGGCGCAGACCACGCTCCGTTCCGAAGTAGGCAAACTGGATCTCGACCGCACCTTTGAAGAACGCACTTCCATCAAC
This sequence comes from Lentisphaerota bacterium, assembly GCA_015061495.1. Classification (GTDB taxonomy): domain Bacteria; phylum Verrucomicrobiota; class Lentisphaeria; order Victivallales; family Victivallaceae; genus UBA1784. The sequence continues at coordinate 32,780 of SUWL01000001.1, read as the reverse complement.
TCCGCCATCTGCGATGAAGTTGACAAAGCCTCCGATCCATGGGGCGTGAAAGTCACCCGTTACGAAATCAAAACGATCAAACCGCCGGTTTCCGTGCTGGATGCTATGGAAAAACAGATGCGCGCCGAACGGGAAAAACGCGCCCAAATCGCTGAATCAGAGGGTGAACGTCAGGCAAAAATCAACCGCGCCGACGGTGAAAAATGCGAAGCTATCGCCCATTCCGAAGGCGAAAAGCAGAAACGTATCAATGAAGCGATCGGCCGCGCCGAAGAGATCCGTCTGGTCGCCGAGGCAACTGCCAACGGTATCGCCACCATTGCTGCCGCCATCAAATGCGAGGGTGGAAATGATGCCGTCAATCTGCGCCTGGCAGAACAGTATATCACCGAATTCGGCAAACTTGCCAAAGAAAATAACACCATGATCGTCCCGGCAGATCTGGCAAATGTTTCCGGATTTATCAAAAGTGCGGCAAAAGTTCTGGAACAGGGCAAGTAAATTCCGCCGCATCCGGAACAGATGCAAAAAAATGGGGCTCGGATTTTTCCGCGCCCCCACTTTTTTTCGCTCTGCGATCAGCGGCCTTTTTTGTAGGCTTCGATCGTCTGGGCAAGTGCTTCAGCAAACGTGTGTCCGGGAACAAAACCGGTGGCTTTGAGTTTATCGACCGCCGCCATGGAGTGTTTCACATCTCCGGGACGTTCCGGCAGGTGGACGATCTTGGATTTTGAACCGGTAAGCCGGATGATTTCAGAAGCCAGATCGTTGATGGTGATCCTGCCGCCGTAAGCGATATTATGCACTCCGGTAACATCATTCATGGCAAAAAAGGCGTTGGCGGCAACCACGTCTTTGACAAATACAAAGTCCCGGGTCTGTTCACCGTCACCGAAAACGGTGATATCTTCGTTATTCAACGCTTTGGCAATGAAAATCGGTACGGCAGCCGCATAAGCACTTTTCGGATCCTGACGGGGACCGAACACGTTGAAGTAACGCAGACATGCGGTCTGCAAACGGCCCTCTTTGGTGAACATGCCGCAATAATATTCGCCGTCAAGTTTGGTTATAGCATAGGGGCTCTTGGGTTCGGGGAACATGGTTTCGACTTTGGGAACCACCGGATTGTCACCGTAGATCGCAGCGGAGGTGCTGAAGCAGAGTTTTTTCACACCGTTTTCAGCAGCGGATTCCAGAACATTGATCATCCCGGTATTGTTGATCTCGATGCACTCGGTGATCTTGGTCATGGATTCCGGCACACTGATCATCGCTGCCAGATGAAAGACATAGTCAACATCCTTCATCGCCGCATCCACCGCTTTGCGGTCACGGATGTCGCCTTCGATAAACTCCACATCAAATCCCGTCAGATTGGCACGATAGCCGCTGCGCAGGCTGTCAAGGACCCGAACTTCCGCTTTGCCCTGGAAGTGTTCAACCAGATGGCTGCCGATAAAACCGGCTCCGCCGGTAACCAGAATACGCATGATAAATCTCCTTATTTTACGTTTGGATTTTGTCGCTTCTATAATATAGCACCATTTCCATAAAAAGCGATATGCACAAATTTAGCAAAAGTATGGACTTTTTTATTTTTTATTTACTTGACACAACCGCATAATGGTGTTATATTATAGTGTTGTGTAAATTGTTCGGAATAAAAGATGAAAAAAGTAAGTTTCTTTGCGGTTTCTGCGTTTTGTGCAGTTTTGTTTCTGGTTGGCGGCTGTGCATCGACATCTGAAAACAACCACTTGACTGTGGCAGACTTTGCCCGCAAACTCCAGAGTGACGGATTCAAAATCGAAGTCGTCCGCCCCCTCGACCCCTCTCCGCTTTCAGCGAAAGAAGCTCTCGAATTTACCATCGACGGTGCCAATATCGGAGTCTACAAGTACGATATCACTGTCAAAAAACAGCGGGAACGCCTGAAAAATATCAAAAAGAACAATACTGTATACTTTGTCGGATTTCCATATCCGGTTTACGAGGTCTCCGGTTCGTTTATCGTCGTCGGACTGGACAAACATAAGCAAAAAAAGCGGATTCTCAAGTCTTTAAGGAATTTCAAATAGACTGGGGCATACAAAGATAAATTCCGGTCAAGGTAGTTGGATCGATTTACAACCTTGCCGGATTTTTCAATTCTCTGCCCAGGAGTCCGCGGCAGGTCAGAAAGAAAGGAAAGAAAAAATGACGAAAAAGTATGTGTACACCTTTGGCGGCAACTGCACCGAGGGTGACGGCTCCATGAAAAACCTCCTCGGAGGCAAAGGTGCAAACCTCGCAGAAATGGCCAACCTCGGACTGCCCGTACCTCCAGGATTCACGGTCACCACGGAATGCTGCGTCGACTACTTCAAAAACGGCAACAACCTCCCCGCCGGTGTCGATGATCAGGTCAAAGCCGCCCTCGCCCATATCGAAGGTGTCATGGGAATGAAATTCGGTGATCCGGACAATCCGCTGCTCGTTTCCTGCCGTTCCGGCGCCCGCAGCAGTATGCCCGGTATGATGGAAACCGTCCTTAATGTCGGTCTTGCCAGCAGCACTCTTCCCGGCTTGATCGCCAAAACCGGCAATCCCCGGTTCGTCTACGATGCCTACCGCCGGCTGATCATGATGTACAGCGACGTCGTTATGGAAAAAGCTGAAGGTATCGAACCGGCTGAAGGTAAAGCCATCCGCCGTCAGCTCGATGCCATCATGGATGCCCATAAAGAACATTGCGGCTATAAAGATGACACCGATTTGACCGTCGATGATCTCAAATACCTCTGCGAAGTATTCAAAAAACAGATCAAAGTCACTCTGGGCAAAGAATTCCCCGATGACCCCATGGCACAGCTCGCCGGAGGTATCGGTGCGGTTCTCAAAAGCTGGAACGGCAAAAAAGCGGTCTCCTACCGCCGCATTGAGGGTATTCCCGATGATTGGGGTACTGCGGTCAACGTCCAGAGTATGGTTTTCGGAAATATGGGCGACACCAGTGCCACCGGTGTCGCATTCACCCGTGACCCGGCAACCGGCGATAATAAATTCTACGGTGAATGGCTCATCAACGCCCAGGGCGAAGATGTCGTTGCCGGTACCCGTACCCCCAACCCGCTGAACAGCGATACCTGCAATGAGCAGAACAAACACTTGAAATCCATGGAAGAGCTCTATCCGGAGATCTACAAGGAATTGTTCGCCATCCGCAACAAACTTGAAGCTCATTACCACGATATGCTCGATATCGAATTCACCATCCAGGAGGGTAAACTTTTCATGCTCCAGTGCCGCGTCGGCAAACGTACCGGTACTGCGGCGGTCACCATGGCAATGGATATGCTCGGCGAAAAACTCATCGACGAAAAAACTGCCGTCTGCCGGGTCAGCCCCAGCCAGCTGGATGAATTGCTCCACCCGATTCTGGATATCAATGGAGAAAAAGAGGCCCACGAACGCGGCGATATCATCGCCAAAGGTCTTCCTGCCGGGCCCGGCGGTGCGGTCGGTAAGATCGTATTCTCCAGCGAAGAGGTGATCGAAGCCGCCGCCAAAGGCGAAAACGTCATCCTCGTGCGTGAAGAAACCAACCCCGAAGATGTCGAAGGTATGCGCGGCGCAGTCGGCATCCTCACCGCCCGCGGCGGTATGACCAGCCATGCGGCTCTGGTTTGCCGCGGCTGGGGTAAATGCTGTATCGTCGGTGCCGGTTCACTGATCATCAATGAGAGCAAAGGCATCCTCAAAGCCTCCGGCAAAACCTTCAAACGCGGAGATTTCCTCAGCTTGAACGGCAGCCGCGGCTACGTCTATCAGGGTGCGCTTGCCACCATGGATTCCAGCGAAAACAAAATGTTCCAGCGCTTCATGGCACTGGCGGACAAATACCGCAAACTCGGTGTCCGCGCCAATGCAGATACTCCGGAAGATGCCAAAATCGCCCGTTCTTTCGGAGCGGAAGGTATCGGTCTTTTCCGCACGGAACACATGTTCTACGGCAAGAACAGCGAAAAACCGCTCTTCTACCTGCGCAAAATGATTCTGTCCAATAACGCCGCTGAACGCGAAGTGGCGATCACGGAACTTTTCCCCTACATGAAATCCAGCGTCAAAGATACGCTGCTGGCGATGGATGGCAAGCCGGTCACCTTCCGTCTGCTTGATCCCCCGCTGCACGAATTCGTCCCCAACGAAACTTCCAAACGCAAAGAACTGGCTTCCGCACTGGGCATCGATCCGGCAGAGATCACCAAACGTGCCGAAGCCCTCCATGAGAGCAACCCGATGATGGGTCACCGCGGTGTCCGTCTGGGCATCACCTATCCGGAAGTCGCCCGCGCCCAGATGCGCGCCATTCTGGAAGCAGCGGTGGAAGTTGGCAACTGCGTGCCGGAGATCATGATCCCGGTCACTTGCGATGTTTCCGAATTGCGCTTCAAAAAGGCGATGCTGGACGAAGTTGCTGCCGATGTGGCATCCCGCTATAATCTTAAAAAGATCGATTACAAAATCGGTTCCATGATCGAGATCCCCCGTGCGGCACTGCTGGCGGATCAGATGGCGGAAGTTGCGGAATTTTTCAGTTTCGGAACCAACGACCTGACCCAGATGACCTTTGGCTTCAGCCGTGACGACGTCGGCGCATTCCTGCCGGATTATCTCTGCAAAAAACTGCTGGATGCCGACCCGTTCCAGACCATTGACACCCGCGGTGTCGGACGTCTGATCGAATTTGCCGTCAAAGGCGGCCGTCAGACCCGTCCGGAACTCAAGATCGGTATCTGCGGCGAACAGGGTGGTGATCCGGCATCTGTGGCATTCTGCCATGCCGCCGGTTTGAACTACGTTTCCTGCAGCCCGTTCCGGGTGCCGCTGGCACGCCTTGCCGCTGCCCAGGCAGCGATCCAGGAAGCCGGCAAGTAAGAAACTTCAGGCGAACAAAAACGGAGTTGGGAAACCAACTCCGTTTTTTTGTTTGACGCTTTTTATAAAATCCGCAGGCTTAACAATCATACAACATCTGATTAAAAAACTTATCTTTTTGCGCGGTTTAAATGGAAATGAATTATCTTCGGAATTACAAGAGCCGTGTAACCGCAATCTTTTAGAACAACTGCTTCTTTCAGGGGTCAGGGACGCTTCCGGAAACGCAGACGCAGCGTCAGCAATTTCCCTCAAACTGCTCCCGGCAGCAATCAAGGACAAAAAGGCGTTTGCTCCCCGGGGCAGTTTACGTGAATTCAGTCAAAAATCACGTCACTTATCTCATACGCATCGCAGAAGATCATACACAAACGGTCAAATCCAATGGCGCATCCGGAACTTGCGGGCATGCCTTTTTCCAACGCTTCCAGAAAATCGGTCGCTTCCGGATAGGCAAGCATTCCCTGCTCCGCCCGGAACTTCAGTGCCGCTTCAAAACGGCGCCGCTGTTCAACTGCATCGGTCAATTCTCCGAATGCATTGCCCAATTCCATTCCACGGATGTAAAGTTCCCACCTTTCTGCGACCCGGTCATCCGCAGCACTCAAGCGGGACAATGAGGCCCGGTTTGCCGGATAGTCAATGAGAAATTCCGGACGATCTTTACCCAGTTCCGGTTCAACTTTAAGCACCATCAATTCATCAAACGAGCCGTCCGCATCCGCATCAAAGGCGGAAACACCCGCATATTTGCGGAATGCTTCATCCACGGTAATAAAGGCGTGTCTGCCCAGATCGACCGGCACCCCCTGATAGAAAATGGTACTTTTTCCGAAAAGTTCCAGTGCCGCAGATTTGATCATATCAGCAGTAAATTCCGCAAGTTCCCGGTAATTCCACTCTACGGCATAATACTCCATGATGGTGAATTCTTCCCGGTGTTTTCTGCCCTCTTCCTCGGCTCGGAACGCCGAACCGATCTGAAATATCCGTTCCATTCCCGCACAGAGCATCCGTTTCATCGCCAGTTCCGGACTGGTACGCAAAAATCCGCCCTGACAGGGGACGGATTCGATATACTCTTCCGGTGCGGGTGCCGGAATTTTCACCCCGGTGGAAACTTCCAGAAATTCTGCCCGGTAAAACGCGTTCCGCAAGGCACGGAGCAAAGCGGAACGGGTACGCAAATTGTTTTTCAACACGCCGGTCATTGCTGTTTCAAATACGCCTCAATAAAGCGGTCGATGTCGCCATCCAGCACTCCGGAGGTGTCACTGGTCTCAACATCTGTACGCAAATCTTTGACCATCTGATAGGGCTGCAGAACATAACTGCGGATCTGACTGCCCCAGCCGTTTTCCATCTGTTCTCCGCGAAGTGCCGCTGCCGCTTCACGCCGCTTGCGCTCCTCGATCTCAAACAAACGGGCCTTGAGCATTTTCATCGCCGTGGCACGGTTTTTGTGCTGGGAACGCTCATTCTGGCAGCTGACCACGATGCCGCTGGGCAAGTGGGTGATCCGGACGGCAGAGTCCGTCGTATTGACGTGCTGACCGCCGGCACCGCTGGAACGGTAGGTATCCACCCGCAAGTCGGCTTCATTGATCTCGATGTCGATGTCATCATCGATTTCCGGGAACACATCGACTGAACAGAAACTGGTGTGACGCCGGGCATTGCTGTCGAAAGGCGAAATACGTACCAGACGGTGGACTCCATTCTCTCCTTTGCAGTAGCCATAGGCAAATTCACCCATGATGTGCAGTGTCGCACTGCGGATACCGGCTTCATCACCGGGCTGATAGTCGATCAGTTCCTCTTTCCACCCCCGGCGTTCAGCATAGCGGCGGTACATGCGGAAAAGCATACTGCCCCAGTCACAGGACTCCGTACCACCCGCGCCTGCGTGGATGGTCAGATAGAAGTTATTGCGGTCGAAACGCCCGGAAAGGAAACTGACGATCTCCAGTTTATCCAGTTCGGATTCCAATGCCGGCAGCTGCGCCTCGGCTTCTTCGATAAATGCCTCATCCTCGGCGGCGAATTCCAATGCCGTACCGAAATCCGCAAGGGTGCTCTCCATCTTGCGGAAAGGCGTGATGATATTGCGGCAGGATGATACCGCTGCAATGATACTCTGTGCGCCCTCTTTGTCATTCCAGAAATCCGGCGCATTCATTTTAGCTTCAAGAGCGGCTAATTCCTCCTCTTTTTCACTGATTTTGAGGAATCCTTCGACTTGTTCCAAACGGGCTTTATAATCGTTCTCTTTCTGGCGTAATTCTTCGATCGTCAGCATTTTTTGATACTCTCCAGTTTCCACATATCATCCAACAGCCGCTGGATCGCGCCCAGACAGGAGCCGCAGGCACCACCGGCTTTACAGTAGTTGGTGATCTCTTCAGCACGGTGCAGGTCATTTTCCTTTGCCACCCGCAAAATTTTCAGATCGGTGACCCCGAAACATTTGCAGATGAGTTTGCCGTCGTGATCGTCGAGCTTTTCAAAAGGATTTGGTTCACCTTTGTAATCAGCGATTGCCGCCTGAAGTGCTTCCATACCCATGACCGAACAGTGCATTTTGGCTTCCGGAAGTTCTCCGAGCAGAGCGACAATATCCTGATTGGTAACCTTTGCCGCCTCTTCCAGAGTCATCCCCTTGATCAATTCGGTCAAAGCGGAACTGGATGCAATCGCACTGGCACAGCCGAAAGTTTTGAATTTGACCTCGCTGATTTTACCGCTGTCATCCAATTTGAATGTCAGTTTGAGCGCATCTCCGCATGCGGCATTGCCGACCTGACCGGTACCGTCGGGATTTTCCACCTCGCCAACATTGCGGGGGTTCATAAAGTGGTCGATGACCTTGTCAGTATAATTCCACATATTTAACCATTTCCTATTCTAAAATTGTCAACTTCAAAATTCAAACCTGGCAAGTTCTTCAGCCACCTTGCCGGCAATGATCCCGGCGGCCTCATCAAGTTTGAATCTCACGCTGTCCCGGCAGGCACGGGTGCGGAATTCCGCTTCATTCTCCGTAATAGTCTTGGGGGAGACCACCAGTCGCAATGGAATACCCAGCAAATCAGCATCGCTGAACATACTGCCGGCTTTTTCACCGCGATCATCATACAGCACTTCAATGCCGAGGGCTTCCAATTCAGCAACCAGTTTTTCCGCGGCTTCGCCGACCCCGGCTTTGTGGGGATCAATGGCGCACACCTGAACCTGCCACGGAGCAATGGACATCGGCCAGACCGGTCCGTAATCATCGTGGGAAAATTCGATCACCGAAGCCATTGCCCGTCCGACACCGATACCGTAACAGCCCATGATCATGGGACGGCTCTTGCCGTCTTTATCCAGATAATTGCAGTTCATTGATTCGGAATACTTCGTACCAAGCTGGAAGATATTTCCGACCTCAATACCCCGGAGCATCTGCAGCGGTTCACCGGAACCGGGTGCGGGGTCGCCTTCGCGGACAGTGGCAATATCGGTAACGATACAGTCAACGCCCGCCAGGTCTCTTTCAGCATTGAAGTTGAGATAGTGATATCCGGGTTCATTGGCACCGACCACCAGATTGGATGATTCAAAAGCGGAACGGTCGATAATGATCTTTGCCTTTTTGCCTTTGAGATTGAGCGGACTGGCGAAACCGGGAACCGCTCCGGCGGCAAGAATGGCTTCATCATCAGCGAACTTCAACTCCGGAACCAGTGCCGCATTGGCAAGTTTGCTCTCATTGACCTCAAAATCGCCGCGGATCAGAGCAAAGATCAATTCCCCGGTACGGGCATCCTGATAGAACACGGCTTTACCGGTGTTTTCCGCTTTGACATTGAGGAAGTTCGCCACCTCTTCGATAGTTTTGCAGTCGGGAGTGGCGACCTTTTCCAATTCCCGGGGTTCTTCTTTGACAAATTTCCAATCTGCCACGGCGATCTCCCGGTTGGCACGGTATTTGCGGTCGGGGGAAACGAAAATCGTATCTTCACCGCATTCCGAAATCGCCATGAATTCGTGGGAAATTTTGCCGCCCATCATTCCGCTGTTGGACTCAATGCTCAACACATTGTCCAGACCGATGCGGCGGAAGATCCGTTCGTATGCTTCGTGGGCGCGCACATAGTACGCTTCCAGATCAGCCTGATCGGTGTGAAAACTGTAGGCATCTTTCATCGTAAATTCCCTTGTCCGGATCAATCCGGCACGGGGACGGGCTTCGTCACGGTATTTGGTCTGGATCTGGTAAACCATCACCGGCAGCTGTTTGTAACTGTTGACCTCGGTGCGGATCAGTGCCGTAACGCACTCCTCATGGGTCATGGCAAGCAGCATGGGTTTGTCATTACGGTCGGAGAAGCGGAGCAATTCCGCTCCGACAGACTCATATCTGCCGGATTCCTGCCACAACGCGGCTGGCAGTGCAACCGGCATCAGGATCTCCTGTCCATCGATACGATCCATCTCTTCACGGATGATTTTTTCGATTTTGGCAACGATCCTCTTGCCTGCAGGCAGCAGAGAATAGATACCCGCCGAAACCGGACGGATATAACCGCCGCGCATTAAAAACTGATGACTTACGGTCTTGGCATCTTTAGGAACTTCACGGAGTCTGCGCCCCGCCATTTTACTCATTTTCATAATATCCACCTGATTTATTTAAAAATAAAAAAACGCTCATTATATAATATAATACATAATGAGCGTTTATACAACAGCAGAAATCAAAAATTTCATCCTCCGCCGCCAATTCCAAAAAAACTCAACGGCAGGATCAACACATCGCCAACCAATTGAAACGGCGCACACACTCCGATGACCATATTTTCCACCCCCTGCCCGAAAAGTCCCAACGGCGCTCCCAGTGTCGCCTGACACAAGCCCCACGGCAAGCGCAGCAGATTCCCCAGATCTTTTCCGATCTCCAACATCTGCCGTCCGCCGCGCTGCATGGCGGCAATAACGTGCGGAGAGGCGATCTTTGCCCCTTCAAGTGCCAGCGGAGCCAGAATCACCATCGTGACCGGTTCAGCCTGCGCCCGGGGTGCGTAAATCAACCCGCCAGTCAATAAAAGCAGAATCAAACAGAACTTTTTCACAGGAAATTCCACTCCATATAACGCAGCATCTGATCTGCCGGACCGTCCACCTCAAATCCGGAGTACGAAAACACCAGTTTGCGGAAAGGCCGCGGTTTGGATGCCGGAGCTGATATTATCACTGTATATGCGCCGCTTTCCACGGTGCTGAATGCCCGGTTGAGTTTGTTGAGCAATTCCTCATCCAGCGTGTCACTCAACAGCTCTTTTTCCGTGCGCCACCTCTCCAATGCATCCGTTACGGTATCCAATTCATCCTCCGACAAATCACACTTCAATTCCAATGTCTGACGATCCGCAGAAAACAAACTTTCCGTGCCGCTCAATGAAGAGGTGTTATCCGGAGGTATCAATCTTATGGAACTCAATCTGCCGTTTGCATCCGGCGGAAAAAGTTTGCTGAAACCCTCGATATAAAGCAGTTCCTCCCGGAACTGCATATTTTCATTACGGGGCAGCGGCTTGGCATCCATATCTTCATAATCATTGGCTTCCCTGCCGTAATCACGGATATCATCATCACTGTCCAGATAATCCCCCAACCGGTGGGAAACTTCATTGACCAGATCGATAACATCATCCCCGGCATCATCTCTGCCGGAAATCAACTCCAGAACCTTCTGATAATTTTCCGGACTCATATCCCAGCCGCTGACGGCATCTGTGACCGTAAAACTGACCTCTTCACCATAATAGTCCATGGTATGTTCCACTCCGTCCGCCATGATGCGGTCATATTCATAGGTCGTGTAATCCACTGCCCCCGGCTTGTCATCGGGATTGAGATTGCGGTCAGCCGCCAGCAGATACTGTATCCGGGTAGCAGCCCCCTCGGAGATCAGCATGGAGCGCTGCAGTTCCACATGGGCAGCCACGCTGAATGTTCCCCGCTGGGAGAGTGCCAATGTCGCCGCAGTAAGGATCCCTGCAGTGAATATCAGACACAACACCGATATCAATGCCGCATGGTAACGGTAAATTTGCCGCTTTTTCATCTGCCGCCCCTCCCCCCGGGTCTGCCGGAACCGGATGGTCTGCCGCCTCTGCCGGAACCGGATGGTCGGCTGCTTCCGCCGGAAACCGACGGTCTGCCGCTTCCGCCGGAAACCGACGGAGTTGAAGCCGCCGTACCGCCGGAAGTTTCATCACTGTTTCCGGTATTTTCCCGCACTCCGAAAGTACTGTTGCGGGAAACTCCCGCCACCCGGCGGAACCACTGTTCACTGCTGCCGTCGGTAAACTCAATTTTCAACAGGACCGCCAGCGGAATAACGCTGTTTTCCTCTTCCCGGAACTCATCAAGCAACTCAATGCCGCCGCTGTCTTCCGTGGAATTTTCCGCATATTTGAAAGTGATACTGCTCACATTTTTTGCCAGCACCTCCCGGGTAAAAGGCATGGATTCATCGCCCTCTTCCACCCACGGGAAGCGGGGATACGGCGAATATTCAGCGACCAATTCCTCATTGTCCACAAATACCCGGACAAAGAGCAATGCTCCGGGACGGTCACCGTAACTGCGGCGCAAGGTGGAGAAAAAGATGCGGTTTTCTTCACCGTCAAAGAGCAGACGCACATTGCCGTCCTCATCTTTCCAGTCAAAAGGTATCATATTGCGGATATGGGTATCCATCAAGTTGTCGATCGCCATGAATTCTTTGAGCTTTTCCGTCACCCGCAGCGACCGCTCATAGCCCTGATAAAACGCCGCTCCGGCAACACCGATGATCCCGGCAACCACGATCAGGATCGCAATGGCGACCACCAATTCGATCAAAGTAAACTTACTGCGCTTCACTGTCCGCCTCCTTTGCCGAATAGTCCAGACGGTCAATGATAACTTTGAGCCTTTCAGCATGGTCGGCAGAACGGTAGAGCGTGATCGTCCACTTTTTCAACGGCAGTTGATTTTCCTGGCTGCTCAACTCCTCCGGAATGCCCTCGGCATCTTCAACGGTGCAGTCGATCCGGTGATCATGATAGGGGAAAATATCATCCGGCACGCTCAAATCCTCTTCACTGCCGGCAAGCAGAATGTACTCTGCCCCCTGGGTGAGCATGTGCATTTCCCGCCACTGCTCCTCTGCCCGGCTGATCCGGTTCTGGGAGTGCGTGAGCAACCGCAGCATTCCTGCCAGAGAAAGCGATAAAATCACCAGCGCAATAACCACTTCCAGCAAAGTAAAACGGCAGAAGTTCCTCATTTTTTATCCACTCCTTCCCCGTCTCCGTCACTGATAATGAGCTGACCGCTGAAAAATGATATGTCAAAAAATTTTGCGAGATTTTCGATCCGGATCCCCGGACGGTTGATGCATGCGGCCCCCCCGGAAGGATAGAAGCGGAAAAGTTCCACATACTCCTCATCCATAGCGCCGTTTTCAACCGCTTCCACAGTAAAAACTTCGATATTTTCGGCAAAAGTGAATTTCCGGACCGCTGAACTTTCGGTAATATCCTTTTCCATTTCCAGCAATTCGTCGTCCGTATAGTCGATGTGAGCGCAGAAGATCTTTTTATCCGGGTAGAAACGCACTACATAATCCCTCCCGCTCTCGGCACACAAAAAGCGCACCCCCGCCAGATATGCTTCGATCTCCAGCGAGTTGCGATCCAATGCCGCAGCCGGGGATTCCCCCCGGAGCGATGCGACCGCAATACCGGTCAATGTCATGATTATGACCAGTACTACGATCACTTCGATAAGGGTAAAGTGCCGTTTCCGCACTATTCACTTCCCGGAATTATCAATCCCAACTGGAAATGTCGGCATTTTCACCTTCGCCGCCCTCTTCACCATCAGCACCGTAACTGATAACTTCAAAGGGACGGTCATCGTTGCCGGGGCAGAGGTAGACATAAGCATTACCCCAGGGGTCTTTGGGGATACTGCCCTGCAGATAGGGACCTTTCCAGGTTTCCAATTCATCGACATTTTCGATAAGGTCACGCAATTCGTTTTCCTGATCGGGATAATTTTTGTTATCAGTTTTGTAGCCGTTGATGGCATCGGCGAGCAGTTTGACCTGGGACTTGGCGGCACCGATATTGGCATTGCTGACGTAATTCATATACATCGGCGTAGCAATGGATGCCAATGTGACCAGGATCACGATCACGATCACCACCTCAATAAGGGTAAAACGGTTTTTTCTCTGCATCTTTTTCATATTTTCTGACCTCCTGTTACAGAATTTATTTCCATCATAGCAACAAATATCGCTACGACCACTCCCAAAACGATCACCGCCAGCAGAATGATGACCAGCGGTTCAAACAAACTCAATGCTCTTTTGATCTTCTGCCGGGTGTCGGCTTCCAGATTGCCGGCGATATTGGCGAGCATCTCTCCGACCTGACCGGACTCTTCACCGACCCGCAGCATACTTGCCGTACTGCGCGGAATAAACGGATTATCCTTGAGCGTGGCAGAAAGTTTTTCACCGCCCTTCAGCCTCCGGTCGATCCCGTCAAATCCGGCGGCAATGACCGGATTGGAAATCACCCTGCCGGCGATCCGCACCGTCCGGATGATCTCAACGTGATTGCCGATCAGAATCGCCAGAGTACGCAAATAACGGCAAACTTCCAGATCAGCCATAATGCCGCCTGCCACTGGGATTTTGATCAATACCGCACCGACTTTGCGCTTCCACTCCGCCGCACCATAGTGGTGCTTGAGCAAAAACCAGCCGCCGACCAGTGCCAGCGGCAGCAGCCACCAGAGCCACTTAAAAACCGCCCCGATCGAATTCAATATCCGCATGGAACCGGGCAATTCCCTGCCCATATCCGCAAATATCTGCGAAAAGTGCGGCACAAAAACCGTAAACAGCACCACTGAAACCACCATCACCACCGCAAAGATCACAATGGGATAAACCGAACTGGATACGATGAAGTTTTTCAGATCCCGGCTTTCACTCATGAATTTATGCAGTTCAACGGTGACCTCCGGCAGACATCCGCTCTCTTCGCCGCTCTCGATCAGATTGGCGTAGTAATCCGGAAAAAGCGAACCGTAGGAACGTACCATTTCCGAAAGTTTCTTACCCTCATGCAACCCCTGACGGAGTGAATTGACAAAATCTTTCTGCACCGCTTCCGCCGCACCTTCACTGATGATCGCCAATGCCTGTTCAAGCTGGATATTTGCCGAAAGCAGCGGTGTAAGCTGACGGGTAAATTCAAAGATGTCCGGCTTTTTGCCGCCTTTCCACATCTTTTTGCCGCCATTGGTGTCGATCCCCAGAAAACGCACCGGGATCATCCCCCGGCGGCGGAGTTTCGCCAACGCCTCTTTTTCATTATCTCCGTCAACGACGATCTCTTCCGGAGGCTTGCCCGGTTTGGCGGCTATGTACTTGTAAAGTGCCATCGTCTGTTACAACTCCGCTGTGGAACGATTCAACTCATCCTGCGTGGTGATCCCGGCGGCGACTTTGGCAGCGCCGTCTTCCGCGAGGGTGATCATGCCGTGGGAAACGGCGATTTTTTCCAATTCACCGCTTGAAGCATTGCGGTTGACCGCATTGCGGATGTCATCATCAAGGATCAGCAGTTCAAAGATACCGCTGCGGCCTTTGAATCCGGTACCGTTGCATTTGCGGCACTTGACCGCCTGTTTTTTACCGTGGCATACCGGACAGATCTTGCGCACCAGACGCTGGGAAAGCACCCCGAAAAGCGCACTGGATACCAGGAAGTTTTCCACGCCCATATCCAGCAGACGGGTGACGGCTCCAACCGCATCGTTGGTGTGAAGCGTACTTAACACCAGGTGTCCGGTCAAAGCGGCATTGATCGCGATATCCGCCGTTTCTTTATCCCGGATCTCTCCGACCAGAATGATATCCGGGTCCTGACGGACGATCGAACGCAATCCGGCGGCAAAAGTCACTCCGATTTTGGGATTCACCTGCACCTGACACAAACCGGCAGTACGGTACTCCACGGGATCTTCGATAGTGATGATCTTTTTACGCGCATCGTTAAGCTGACTGATCACACTGTAGAGCGTAGTGGTCTTACCGCTGCCGGTGGGGCCGACAACCAGAATGATGCCGTGGGGAATGCGTATGAGTTTCTCAAACTGTTTCAAGTGCGCATCGGACATGCCCAGTTGAGCGAGGTCAAAACGCACACTTTCCTTATTCAGCAGGCGCAGAACGATGCTCTCGCCGGTCAGGATCGGGATCGTACTGATACGCATATCCAACTGCATTCTGCCCAGCGAAACATTGGTTCGCCCGTCCTGCGGCAAACGGCTCTCGGCAATATTCAATCCACCCAGCAGTTTGATGCGTGAAGCAATGGCAGGGAACTGATTGAGCGGTACGGAAATGATCTCTGTAAGCACCCCATCGACCCGGCAGCGGACAGAAACCGCCGTTTCTCCCGGTTCGATATGGATATCACTTGCGCCCAATTCCAGCGCCCGGGTGAAAATATCATTCACCAACCGGACGATCCGTGCCTCTCCGGCAAGCGTGCGCAGGGTATTTTCATCTTCTTCATTCTCATTTTCACTGTTTTCCTCCTCTTCATTCTGCAGTTTGCTCAACAGACGTTCAAGGAAGGGGCGGCGGACAAAACGGACGGCGATATCACAATTCCACATCCGTTTCATCTGGAATGAAATTTCACCCAGCGCCGCCGGAGATGCCACCAGCAGCGTCACACACTCATCCTCAAATTCCAATGCCACGCAATCGTGCGCATTGAAAAATGCCAGGGAAACATCTTCCCGCATTTCCGGCAGGACGATCTCATCTTCTTCCAGCACCGGCACTTCAAAGGCATTGGAGTAAAGTTCAACCAGAGCGGCTTCAGTGATCTTGCCCTCAAGAATGATCCTGCGTTCGATCTCCCGGATACTCTCACCGGAATATTCAGGGAAACGCCGCTCAAATTCGGCACCGATCTTCGCCAGCGCGCCATTAAGATCAAATTTCGGAGTACTCACAGCCAGAATTCCTTATCCTGAAAGAGTACACTGCGCGCCTTTTTCTTATCAGCATCCGTCTTGTCTCCGAGGGTTGCATCATATTCGTTGAGCGCCTTGATCGCATCGTCATAACGCTTGACCAATTCTTCGACCTTGCTGTGTTCATTGACGATGTAACCGGTGATCAGCACCAGCACTTCAGTGCGTTCCACCGAAGCATTCGTCGAACCGAGCAGACGTTTGAGGAAAGGTATCTTGTTGATGATCGGCAGTGAATCCAGCGTATCATTGGTACGCTCCTGGATCAGGCCGCCCAAAATCATGGTCTGTCCGTTGGCAATGGTCATGCTGGTGTCGATCTCACGGGTGGTGATGATCGGAGATTTGATGTCCGGTGAAAGCGTATTCGCCGTTGCCTGGGACATGGTCTGCTTGATGTCCAGCGAAATCAGATCAGTGCTGGTCACATAGGGAGTGACCGTCAAGCCGACACCGGTATCTTTGTATTCAATGGCATCGGTGACCCCGCCATCGGTACTGCTGACACTGCCGGAAACCGTGGGTACGGACTGACCGACATTGATCCTGGCTTCAGTATGGCTGGAAACCAGCAGCTGCGGACTGGAAATCACTTTGACCTGTCCATTGCCCGCCTGCGCCCGGATGTAGCCGAACTGCTGCTGCGGATTATTTTTATCCGCAATACCGATGGTCATGCCATCCTGCCGGTTGCTTCCGGAACGGACTACCGTTTTGCCGTTGGCATCGGTGATAAAGGGATTGAGCGTATTGCCCCCGGAACTGTTGTTACTGTAATTGGTACCGAACTGCATCATGGTGTTGCCATGGCTGGCGGTACCGGAAAATTCCAATCCGAACTGGGTTGATTCAGTCAAAGTGACTTCCACCATCAGCACCTGCAAAAGCACCTGGGCGGGAACTACATCGAGTTTTTCCAGCAGCGCTTTTACCGAAGCATACGTCCGGGGAGTACAGCGCAGTACCAGACGGTTGAGCACACCGTCGGCAAAGACCCTCACGGTGGCTCCGAAAATTTTGGAATCCTGATCGGTCTGGATATTGGTTCCGACGTTGACCACATCCGAACGGCTGGAAGCTCTGCCGGTGGAACGGTTGGTATTGCGCGTGACCGGGGAGTTGATCGTTTCAGTTTTCGTCCTGCCGGTGGCGGCATCGGTGGTCAGCGAAGTACCCTGGGTCTCAAAGATCACCGCCAGAGCCCGGGCAAGGTGGGCGGCTTTATTGTAACGCACTTTGTAAACAAAGACATTCTCCTGATCATCGCTGCCGGCAACATCCAGCAGTTTGATCCATTCGGCGACCAATTCGATCGCCTCCTGCGTGGCGGCGGAAACCACGATCATCCGCATCCGGTCAAGTCCGACGATCTGTACCGCTCCGGGAGCGACGGTACGATCGGTGGTTTTGTAGATATTCAAGCCCAGAACCGGCAAAATTTCCTGCAGTTCATTGGCGACTTTGTGCGGCAGAACATTGTTGCAGGGAATGAGCATTCTCGGCCATCCGGCTTTGCCGCTCTGATCGAGATATTCGATGATCTGGCGGAGTTTGGGCATATTTTCCTGGGAGTCGCACACCATAATGGCATTGGGACGGGCAAGTTCCACGCAGATCGCGCCGCTGCCGACAAACGCCCGGATCTGCCGGATGACCTCGTTGGCAGTGGCATTGCGGAGCTGGCGGTAGTAGATTTCGGTATCCACACCGGCTTTGGAATCCGGCTGCATGGCAAGTTTATTCATGCTCATTACCCGCAGGAGAACGCCTTTGTCAAATTCATCGACTTTAACTCCGGCTCCGGCAAGGAAAAGCATCCGGTCAAAGGCGTTCCACAACTCCCGGCGGGTCATTTTGCTGTTCAAATTAAGCGTGACTGTACCATTGAGGGCACTGTCTGCCGAAAAGTTGAATTCCAGCAGATCTCCGAATGCGGAAAGCACATCCAGCAACGGCGCACTGTTGAATACCAGTGAAACATCCAGTAATTCATCACCGTTGAGAGCGATGATATCCTCGTAAAATTTCGGCTTTTCGGAGATCAGTTTTTCTGCGGGCACTTCCGGAGCGGCGGCAAGACCGAGACTTTTCATCCTTTCCGGAGAGATGACCGGTTCGACCTCTTTTTTGGGAGAAATTTTTTCATCGTCGATACTTTCACCTTTACCGGCAGGATTTGTCTGCTGATCTTTATGCAGGAAAGCGAAGCGATCTGCATTTTTCACCGGTTTGTCATCATTTCCGGTGGTACAGGAACTCAACAACAGCATCGCCAACACTCCGGCGGCACTGTACCGCATGAATTTCACACACCCTTGTTTCATCATCATTCTCCGTTATTTTATCACTTATTACTGTGTTCAATATCAATTCATCGCCGGTTGCGATTTCCCTGCGGCGCACGGTTACTGTTGCTGTTGCGCTGGATCTCACGCATGGTACGGATCATCTGCGACTGCATAAACATCTGCGCCTGCTGGAACTGCTGGGTCGCATTGAGCCGCTGACCGCTCCGGCGGGCGGCAGCACGGTTTTTGGAGGGATCCTGCAATTCCAACTCAAGTTTGTCATTTCCACGGACAAACACTGCCCGGGAACGGGTAACTTCAGCCAAAGTATAACCGCTGGAAGTGCTTTCACCCAAACGGATATACTGCTGGGCAGGTCCGCTGTTGCGCCCGCTCATCTGGCTCCACTGGGTAAAGCGCCCCATCGCCGGTCTGCCGCTCATACTGCCAGCCATCCGCTGGGCTTGAGCGAGATAGGGATTAAACTGCCGGTTGCGGGCATTGTTTTTCACGATCGCAGCTTTACCGGCGACCACTCCGACCAGAGTCATATCGCCCTGTCCGACCCGCATATTGGCAAGCGGACTGCGGATCTGATTGAATACGTCCTGTTCAACGATGACACTCCATGCCTCATCCGGAGTTTTCAATACCGATGTGTTTCCGTCAACGGCTTCAACTTTTTCCGCACTGTTTTTCTTGCGTTTGGCAGTGGTATTTTTCTGAACTTTTTTAACTTTTGCGCCGGATTCATTCTCTTTTTTCACTTTGAGCGTCAGATTGCTCAACACCGAAATACCGACGATTCCGGCAAGGATCAGATTAAGCATGATCAGGATCTTTTTCATAATACTTGAACCTCCTGCATATTTTCATCTGCCGGGATATCCATATCACTGCCGGTATCCGCCACTGCCTGGCGATCGATATTCAGCTCTTCCGGAGTAAGTTTACCCTCGTAGACCAGTACCCGCAATGTCCCCCGGAAATTCAACCGGGTCGCCGGAACATTGTTGAATTGCGCTGCCAGATTGGCACTGCCCGCTCCGGTGGTACGCCGGAAACGGGTATCCGGCCGCAAATCCAACTGCCGCCATGAAAGCCGCGGCTGGATCTTGGCAAGACCGGCAAGGAAACGGATCACATCATTCAACTCTCCTGCCCCCTGAATACTGATGTCGGCGTAAACAAATTCATGATTGATCCTGCCGGTGCGTACCGGTCCGATACTGTTCAACCGGAACTTCAATTCTCCGGAAACCGCACTGATTTTGCGGCGCAATGAGGTTTCCACATTGCCATCCAGCGAAGTTATCCAGGCGGATGCTGCCAGATCCCGGTAGCTTTGAGCGACCGCCTTGTTATACCGGCTCTCGGAGTAATGTTTGTTGTAATCAGCACGAACCTTTTCCAACTCCTGACTGGCTTTTTCGATCTTCTTTTTATTGGGCAGATCTTTGAGGTATGAAGAGCCGAAGCGGAAAAGCAGAAATCCCCATACCGCAGCAAGGATCGAACAACAAATTATCAACTGACCTTTTCTGGTCGATGCAAACTGTTTCAAACTCATTTTTTACTTTGCTCCTTTGGGTTGTAAGGAGTCAGTTTCAACGTGATAGTCGCCACTGCACTGCCGGGGTTCTGCCGCTGCTGCTGGGTAACTTTCCACATTTTCAGCGGCCGGAACAAGGCATCGTAATCAAAATTGCCATCTTCGCTCTGCATCACCACGTCGATATCAGTTTCATTCCAACGGATGCTGGATACCAGTACATCCTTGGGGAGTTTTTCCGAAATGAGGGCAAATTCTGCAATCGCTTCGGCCTCTCCGACGGTCATGGAAACCAGACGGTTCATCTCTTTAAGTTCTTTGGATGACCGCTTGTTTGCCGCTTTCAATTCCGAACTTTTATGTTTGAGCTGTTTGATCTCTGAAGTGATCTTGCGGTAAGCGGTGATATCTCCGCCGTAGGTCAACGTAAAACGCCAGATCAGCGATACGACCAGCAGCAGAACCAGCAGACCGGACATGATCAAATGGCCCCGGAACCGTACCGGACGGACGTTGTCCGGCAAAACCCGGAATGCTTCCGGCTCATTGCGGAACTTCCCGGAAACGACCACCGATGCAGCAAGCAGCAGCTGCAAAAAGTCGGCAAAAACAAAATTTTCACCGCGCGGCAGAATAAAACGTTTCCTCAACCGGTTTTCCCAGACAGTCACATTAGCTTTGACACACTCTGCATTTGGCATCGGCATCCAGGAATCTCTGACATAACCGAACTCCGGATCGATTTCCGGCAGATAGAGCGTATCATTCTCCTCATCCAGTGCCAACAGCGGAAACACATACTCATCAGCCTGCACTCCGGCATCATTCAGAAATGATGCAAATTCCCGGATGCTCTTTTCCGGAAACACTGCCGCATTGACAATGATACCGGATGGATCATCCGGAATTCTGCCGGATGGACAGAATTGGGTGCAGTATTTTTCCGGAACCTGCAACACATGGCGCGGTAATTCAAAATCGACCGCTCCACGCTGGGAGGCACTGCTCATTTCCGCAGATTGGAAACGAAAAAATGAAGCATCACTGATTTTGCCGGTCACCGCACAAAATTCAGCTTTACCCACACTTTTAGCGACCTTTTTCCAAGCGTTGCCGGGATGTGCCGGATCGATTTTTTCCTCGAATATTCCGGCAAGTTTCCACATTTTGCCTCTGCGGATGAATTTGCCGCCGCGCACATATTCTGAACCGCCGGAAATTACCGAAAAACTCCGGCTGAAATGAAACTTTTGCCAAAAAATTTTCACTTTGCCGCACTCTTATCCATTTCGATGATCTCAAGCAACATTTTTTTTGCTCCGGCAGGGTCTTTGGACCGCAGAGCATCATATTTTTTCATCTGCTCCGGATATTTTTTACGCAGTTTGCTCAAACTCGGAGTTTTCGACATGCGCTGCGGAGCAGGAGGCTGCTGTTCAGCCCGGATACCGCCGCGGTCACGTCCGCCGAATGAGGGGAACAAAGTGACTCCGGCTTTGGCGGCGGCAGCATTGAGCAGCTGCATGCCTTCCCGGGGGGAAGTTTTCATCTTTTCAACGGCAGCATCAAATGCGGCGGGGTCAGCTTTGCGGATCTGGCGCATTTTTGACTCCATGCTCCGGGGGAGTTCAACACCGGATTTTTTTGCCAATTCAGCAAGTTCAGCTTCGTATTTTTCCCGCAGGGCATCGACTTCAGCATATTTTTCAGGGAATTTTTTAGCGATCTCCACTTCTGCAAAGACGGCACTGCGCATACCGCTGCCGCGATTGCCGCGATTACCGCGATTGAAACCGCCGCGCTCTATGCCGCGATTGAAACCGCCGCGGTTAAAGCCGCGGCCTTCACGGGAAATATTTTCACTTTCATCGCCCTTCGCCGCAAAACAGCACAACACAGCACTTAACAGGAACAGAAAAAATTTGCCATTCATAATACACTGCCTTTCTGAATAAAATTTGTTTCCGGGTAACAAGTCCATGATCCACACACATCTTATTAACGGAAAAATTCTGCAGAATATTTCACACCGTCAAAAAAAACCGCCTTTTTTTGACTTTCAAGGTAAAGCGACAGATGATATACAAGATCATCTGCGCCCTTTTTTCGTCAACTGATCCGGGAAATCCGGAGTCACATTGAGCAATTTCAAAACCCGGCTCATGGTCTTCTGAAAAACCGGTGCCGCCACATTGCCGCCGCCATGATCCTTTTTAGGATCAAGTCCTTCAAAGGTGATCACCATCACCAATTCCGGACGGTATGCCGGAACATAACCGCAAAAACTCGCCCGGTAAGGCGCATTGTCATAAGACCCGCCGATCACCATCTGACTGGTTCCGGTTTTGCCGGCGACCACGAATCCGGGGATCCTCGCCCGCTTACCGGTGCCGTCCAAATCTGTTACAGAAACGAGCATTTCAGTGACTTTTGCCGCCGTATCCGGATTTTTAAATACCTGCTTCGGCGCGGCAAGCGGATATTTGGCAACAGCACCGCTCTCTCCTGAACGCCGTCTGTCCAGCAAACGCAGTTCCGGCATTTTTCCGCCATTGGCGAGCGCACAATATGCTCTTGCCAGCTGCAATGCCGTCACCTGCACGGAATAACCGATCGGCACACTGGTGATCGTAACTTTATCCGGAAATGGATATCTGGGCAATCTGCCCCGCGACTCCGCTCCCAGAGGCAATCCGGACAATTCGCCGAAACGGAAATCTTTGAACATCTGATAAACCATCGGTTCGCCCATATACAACGCCAGTTTGGCAGTACCGATGTTGCTGGATTTTTTCAGGACTCCTCCCGGAGTCATTTTTCCGTAACCGCGCGGATCGCGTTTCCGGGCGCCGTAATATGACCAGACCGCAGAATTTCCGCAATCAATGATCGAATCTTTGGTGATGACTCCCTCGTCCAGTGCTTTTGCCACGGTAAATGGCTTCATTACGGAACCGGGTTCATAAGCATTTCCCGCCAGTGCATTGGCGAAATAACCGTTTTTGATACTTTCCGGATCCCGGGGATCGAAGTTGGGACGCTGGCTCATTGCCAGGATATTTCCGGTGCGCGGATCGACGATCACGGCGTAAACAAACGAAGCATTGCGAAGCTCCTGCGCCGCATCAAGTTCCTCCTCCAGAATCGCCTGTATCGGTTCTTTGACCGTCAGATAGATATCGTCACCATCGTATCCGGCTTCTTCAACTTCATTCACACCGTATGCCAGCCATCTGCCGCGTCCGCTCTGCTGGATTTTTTGAATACTGTCCTTTGCCCGCAAAGTTTCGCCGATGCTTCTTTCCAGACCGCCCAATTCAGAATTGACTCCTTTGCCGATATTGGCAAAACCGATCAAATTGGCAAGCATACGCCCTTTGGGATAGTCCCGGATGTAAATATCCTCAAAACGGAATCCGCCCAAATGAAGTTTTTTCTCTTTCATCGCAGCTTTGAACAAATTGACCTGGTGCGGATCTGCCGCTTTGGCGATCACCAAATGCTGCCGTTTGACCTTGATCCTTTTCCCGTGGCGGTCAACGGTTTCCCGCCACGGATCGAGTTCATTGTAAAACTCATCTGCTGAACCGTCAAAAAATTCTCCGAGCAGATCCGCGACCATCCTGCGGCGTTTTTCCCGGCGGGCGGGGATTCTCTCACGGACACCTTTTTTCAAGGACTTCTCCATGTGTGCAAACGGTTCAACAACGATGGAATAAGGCGAACAAACCACGTAAATACGGGGCAGACTGCCGACCAGCAGATTGCCGTCAGCATCCAATATCCTGCCGCGTTGACGCATTTTGCCTTCGCGGATGGTGTAACGGCTCTCCGCCTCTTTGAGCAGCTCCTCATGCCGGACGATTTGCACCACGTAGAAACGGTACACCAATGCTCCGGTCAGAATCAGGCAAATCCCCGCCAGCAGAACGATCTTTTTTCTAACTGGTGCCAGAGATGGATTCATCGTCTGAAGCCTCTGCGGGACTGGTTCTTACCAAGCGGACGGCTGACGGATGCACTCTGGCGCATCCGGTTGCGCGGCGAATAGATTTTTGCCAACTGGGCATCGTTGAAAACTTTGACCCGGATCTGCTGATCCTGGCGCAATTCAACCAGCGGCAAGTTGAAATGAGCGATCTGCCTTTCAATGTATTCCCGGGTGGAAAAACCCGCCAAGCGCATATCCTGGGTTTCAATATCCCGTTTCATGGAAACAATATTGGCATCAATCCGGCTGATCTCTTCTTTTGTGGAGTTGATTTCCTGATCCAGTTTGATATAGGTGTGAAAAAGAGCAGCGATGATCAGGATCACAACTGCGAAACTGATCATTCTGGTGATCAAACTGCACAATGCATCCCATCCGCCGCCGATATCAGCGGACTTCACTTTTCCTGTCTGTCTTCTGGTTTGCCCCGGACGGATATTCAACATGATTTGACGTTCCCGTGTATATTGTTATAAATTATATTATATTATATTATTCCACTAAATTTTTTCCGCTGCCCGCAATTTTGCACATGCGCTGCGGCTGTTCTCTTTTCGCTCATTCTCATCTGCCGCCACTGCATGGCGGGTCAGCAGTTTAAGCAGCGGTTCATGCCCGCAGCAGCAAACCGGCAATCCCGGAGGACAAATACAACTGCTGCTTTCCCGGCGGAAATAGTTTTTCACGATCCGGTCTTCCAACGAATGAAAACTTATCACCGCGATCCTGCCGCCGGCATCAAGCATGGATACCGCCGATTTCAAACCGGTTTCCAACTGTTTCAACTCATCATTGACGGCGATCCTCACTGCCTGGAAAACCAGTGTCGGATGCGGCAGCTGTCCCGGCTTGGCTCTGCCCAGCACCGCATCAGAGAGTTCCACCAGATCCGAAGTCATGGCGAATGGCTTTTTTTCACGCATTTCAACCGCTTTTTTTGCCAAAGCCCCCGCCCGGCGGATCTCGCCGTATTCCCGGAACACCCGCGCCATTTCCGCTTCACTCGTCCGGTTCAGCCATCTGCCGGCAGTCAACTCCGAACGGCGATCCATGCGCATATCCAGCACCGCATCACTGCGCCACGAAAAACCCCGTTCCGGCAGATCCAGCTGTGGAGAAGATACTCCGATATCCAGCAGTACGCCATCCAGCTGATCCCAACCGTGTTCCACAGCAATCGCCGCCAGTTCCGCATAGCAGCCGCGAACCAGTGTCACCCGGTTTCCGGCAAAACTCAAATTTTTCTTTGCCGCCGCCAGAGCCATATCATCCCGGTCGATGCCCAGCAATTCCATTTTCGGATACCTTGCCAACAGCAGCGCACTGTGCCCGCCGCCGCCGACCGTACCGTCAAGCATCCGCAGCGGACGTCCCGGATCAAATGAAAGATATTCAAGCACTGCATCTTTCAGCACCGGAATATGGTTGAATGTCACAGCTTCTTTCATTTGTTCCAGATCCCCTGCAGCAAACCGCCCAAAGCATCCAGTCCGTCGGTACCGTCACTGACCTGCTGGATCTCGTTGAGATAATCATCCGGATTATCCGGCATTTTCCAATTTTCCGGTGCGCATATCCTTATATGAGTAACCGCACCGATCAGTTTCAGATTCTTTTTGACCCCGATAGAGTCCAATTTTTCCCGATCCAGCGCCATTCGTCCCTGTTTGTCGCAACGGCAGCGGCGGGATGCCGAACCGAGATAAGCAAGTGCCATCTGCATTTTAGGATTGGCAATCGCCATTTTTCCGGCTTTGCTCACAAATTCCATAAATGTCGCCATCGGCAGCAGCAGCAGCGCCTGGTCACGGGTCGGGATCATCACCAGTTCGGTTTCCTGATCCTTGCTCCGCCAGTCACTGGGCAAAGAAACCCGCCCCTGTGCATCAAGCACATGGTCGTAATTCCCGACAAAAAGTCCGGGAAAAAGATTTCCTGTTATTGACGATGGCATTCCTTTTTACTCCTTTTCAATCCTATCGATACCTATTTTACCACACAATCACCTATTTTGCAACTGTTTTTCACAAAAAATTTCATTTTTTTTTGAATTTTTCCGGATTTTCTGAAAAAAAATGTTTTTTTCTGGAAATTTTCATAAAGTTGGTGTATATTAATCAGATTAAGATTCAGACAGTTTTCAACCACTAAAAGAAGGATTTCAGGTTATGAAAATTTTGGTCGTCAATGCCGGCAGCAGCTCAATGAAATTCACGCTGTTCGAAATGGACAATGAAACAGTTCTCGCCAAAGGCGTTTTTGAACGTCTGGGCAGCAGCAACCCCAATCTGGTTTACAAACGCCCGGACGGCTTCCAGCTGTCCCAGGAGATCCCGGTGGCTGATCACGTCGGAGCATTCACTGAAATCTGCAAAAAACTGGTCGATCCCGAATGCGGAGTGATCAAATCCCTTTCCGAAATCGGCGCAGTCGGTCACCGCGTGCTTCACGGCGGCGAAAAAATCACCCTGCCCATGGTCGTTGACGACAACGTTAAAGCGATCATCCGCGAGTGCTTCCCTCTGGGCCCCCTCCACAACCCCGCCAACCTTTCCGGTATCGAAGCATGCGAAAAAGCGATCCCCGGTGTCCCCAATGTGGCGGTATTCGATACTCAGTTCCACCAGACCATGCCCCCCGAAGCATACCTCTATGCCATTCCTTATGAATATTACAAAGAACACGGCATCCGCAAATACGGTTTCCACGGCACCAGCCATCATTATGTGACTCTCGCCACTGCCGAATTCCTCGGCAAAAAGGTCGAAGATACCAATATCATCACCTGCCATCTGGGCAACGGCTGCAGCATGGCGGCGATCAAAAACGGCAAAGTCGTAGATACCACCATGGGACTCACCCCGCTTGAAGGTCTGATGATGGGGACCCGTTCCGGTGATATGGACCCCGCCGCCGTCATCCGCATGATCGAACTGGGCGCCTCCCCCCGCGACGTTGACAATATCCTCAACAAGAAATCCGGTCTTTTCGGTGTCGGCGGTATCGGTACCGGTGATATGCGGGATATGGAAGCTGCCGCTGCTGCCGGGAATGAACGCGCTGCTCTGGCAATCAAAATGTTCGTCCGCCGCATCGTCAAATACATCGGCAGCTACTTCCTGATGGTCGGCAATACCGATGCGATCGTTTTCACCGGCGGTATCGGTGAATTTTCAGTCAACACCCGTGAGCAGATCCTGAAACAGCTCGCTCCGATCGGCATCTATCCGGATACCGCTGCCAACGAAGCCTGTTTCGGCAAAAAAGGCATCATTTCCACGGCCGACAGCAAACTCAAAGCGATCGTCATGCCTACCGATGAGGAAAAAATGATCGCCCTGACCACCAAAAAAATCGTCTTTGACAAATAATATAAAGGAAAAAAATCATGTCCGCTATTGACAGATTCGCAGAACGCGCCCGCAGCGTTGAGCGCACCATCGTCCTCCCCGAGGGTCAGGATCCCCGGGTCGTCATCGCCGCCAACAAAGCCGTCGATGAAAAAGTCGTCAAAAAAATCATCGTGCTGGGTACTGAAGCGGAAATTGCCGCCGCCTGCAAAGAAGCCGGTGTCACCGAACGCAAATTTGAAACTCTTGATTACATGGCAAGTGAATTGCTCCAGCAATTCGCCGACCAGATGTATGAAATGCGCAAAGCCAAAGGCGTCACCCCGGAAAAGGCTCTCGCCATGGTTTCCAGCCGCATCTACTTCGCCGCCATGATGTGCAAAAACAAACTCGCCGACGGTCTGGTTGCCGGAAGTATCGCATCCACAGCGGACATGCTCCGTGCGGCATTTCACTGCATCGGTACTGCCCCCGGCATCAAGAGTGCCAGCAGCTGTTTCGTCATGGATCTCGCCTCCCCCAGCCCCGCCGGTGATGATGTGCTGATGTTCGCAGATTGCGGTGTCAACCCCAATCCCGATGCTGATATGCTCGTGGACATCGCCATGGCTACCAGCAATACCTATCGCGCCCTGATCGGCAAACAGCCGAAAGTCGCGTTCCTCTCCTTCTCCACCAAAGGCAGTGCCCAGAACGAAATTCTGGAAAAAATCACCGCCGCCGCCAAAAAATTCGCCGACAAAGTCGCTGCGGAAGGATTGGATATCCTCTGTGACGGAGAAATTCAGGCTGATGCCGCGATCGTTCCCTCGGTTGCCAAAGCCAAAGCTCCGGACAGCCCGCTTGCCGGCGCTGCCAACATTCTGATCTTCCCCGATCTCAATGCCGGAAATATCGCCTACAAACTGGTTCAGCGTCTTGCCCATGCACAGGCTTACGGCCCGGTGCTGCAGGGTCTGGCGATTCCGCTCAATGACCTCTCCCGCGGATGCTCCGCTGAAGACATTTACGGCGAAATCGTTATCACCGTCTGCCAGACTCTCTGACACACATTGATCCATTTGCCGACTCAACGCACTCTTTCTGACTGGAAGAGTGCGTTTTTTATACTTTCAGATAAACATGGATTTGAAAATTCACCTCCAACGTGCTAAATTGAATTATAAACAGTTTTACATTGGAGAAAAATCTCATGGACATCAAAAAATTTTTCAATGCGGCGATCAAATTCGGCGCTTCCGATATGTTCGTAAACAGCGGCAAAGTGCCCAGTTTCCGGGTCAATGGAATTATTTCCAGAGCAAATAACGTGCCGCCGGTGGAAACTGCCGATCTGGAAGCATTCCGCAATGAGTGTCTGACACCAGCCGCCCGGGAAAAATATGAGTTATCCGGCAGTTACGACTGCTCATTTGCCATTGACAACCGCCGCTTCCGCATCAATTTCCTCGAATCGGTCAACGGTCCGGGACTGGTTGCCCGGCTGATCCGGGAAGGCAGTTCATGTACCTTTGAGTCACTCCATCTGCCGGCAGACACCATGAAAAAAATTTCCGCTCTCCAGCGGGGCATGGTCATCATCACCGGCACCACCGGCAGCGGTAAATCATCGACCATGAGTGCGATAATCAACTGCATCAACCAAACGATGGACAAGCATATCCTGACTCTGGAAGATCCCATCGAATTCACCCATGAAGATAAAATGTCTCTGATCTCCCAGCGGGATTTGAGCAATACTGCCGGAGGTTTTATCGAAGCGATGCGCTACGCTATGCGGGAAAACCCCGATGTCATCGTCATCGGAGAGATCCGGGATGCGGAAACCGTCAATGCGGCGATTTCCGCCGCTCTGACCGGACATCTGGTGATCAGTACCATGCACACGTCCGATGCCTCAAGCGCAGTTGAACGTATGCTGGAACTTTTCCCGGAACAGCAGCGGGAAGTCACCGCAGGAAGCATTGCGGTCGTACTGGAAGCCGTCATCGCCCAGCGGCTGGTTCCGGTGGTCAATGGCGACAGTATGATCCCGGCGCTGGATATTCTGATCGGCACAGCTTCAGTAAAAAGGCAGATATCCGAACAGAATTTCACTGAACTGGAACAACTTATGCGTGCCGGAAGCAATTTCGGCATGAAAACATTCAACTCCAGTCTGATCGAATTGTTCCGGAATGGCATCATCACCTGGGAAACCGCACTGGAATCTACCGATTCGCCGGATGAACTGCACATGATGAAACGGGGCTTGTCGCAATCGGCAAATTCCAGCGTCAAACCGGACGGCACGCTTACCAAAACAATTTCCGAAATTGATATGAAAGATCTGTTCAAATCGGCGATCCGGACTGAAGCAAGCGATCTGCTCATCACCACCGGTGTCCCGCCGCAGCTGCGTATCAACGGTCAATTTTCATCTTTGGATCTGCCGCCTTTATCCGGAGCTGACACCCAACGGCTGGTCTACAGTCTGCTTACCAGGCGTCAGCGTGTCGCTTTGGAAGAGAAGCGGAACATCGATTTTGCAATTTCGGTAAAAATTGATGCTTCAATCAACAAACGTTTCCGTATCAATGCGTTTTTTCAGCGCGGCACCGTCGCTCTGGTTGGCAGATTGATTCAGGAAGTGATCCCGTCTCCACAGGAGTTGGGGATTCCACCGGTCCTCTCTGCGCTGATGCGCAAAAAACAGGGGCTTATCCTGGTGACCGGTCCGACCGGAAGCGGCAAATCCACCACGCTTGCCAGTTTGCTGGATCAGGTCAACCAGTTGGAATCCCGCCATATAGTCACCATCGAAGATCCCATAGAATATGTCTACAACCATAACCGGGCGATTATCGAGCAGCGGGAAATCGGTATCGATGCGCTTTCATTCCATGAAGGCATCCGCAGCGCACTGCGCCAGGCACCGGACATTATCATGGTCGGAGAATTACGGGATCTTGAAACGATTTCAGCGGCAATTTCGGCGGCTGAAACCGGACACCTCGTCCTCGGCACACTGCATGCCAACAACACCTGCCAGACCGTGGAACGGATCATCGACTCATTCCCGGCGAACCAGCAGGCACAGATCCGCAACCAATTTGCCGGATGTATTCTGGCGGTGGCTGCCCAGCGGCTCATTCCGCGGCAGGATCTCCCCGGCAAACGGGTGGCGGCATTTGAAGTCATGGTCGGCACCATGCCGGTCAAAGCGCTGATCCGCGACAGCAAAACCCATCAGCTGGCTTCGGTGATCGAAAGTTCCGCAAAAGACGGCATGATCACCATGGCGCGCTGTATGGAAAATTACGCCAACAGCGGCATAATTTCCCAATCCGACCGTTTCACTTTTGATTCCGGCACCTGACGGTCAAACATCTTCACATAAACAAGGAGTATTTTTATGACACCGATCATATTAAGTTCCAATGGAGAAATCATATCCAGCGGCAATTACTTCACCGGTACGATACTGAAAGATGACTGTGAAATGACAATC
This sequence comes from Lentisphaerota bacterium, assembly GCA_015061495.1. Taxonomy (GTDB): domain Bacteria; phylum Verrucomicrobiota; class Lentisphaeria; order Victivallales; family Victivallaceae; genus UBA1784. The sequence goes on along the minus strand of SUWL01000001.1, from coordinate 2,089 downwards.
TATTCAGGCGGCATCGCCAGCGATACCATTGTTGGTGAAGATGGAGAGCTTAAGATCAAAGGCAGCGGAACTATATATAATACCACTGTGAGAAATGGTGGTTGTGTTGAACTTGAAAGCGGCGGTATTGCCAAAAACACGACCGTCAGCTATGGCGGCGAATTAGGCGTGGAAGCCGGTTGCACCGCAAGCGGAGTCACTGTCAATCCGGGCGGAATGCTCTGGCTGGAGAGCGGCGGAACAGCATACAATGTCGCCTGGACTCCCGGCGAAGGCTTTGTTTCCGTTGAAAGCGGTGCACATGTAACATTTCTTTCTTCGTACAGCGGGGTTTATTTCGGTTCCAACCGGGTTTTGACTTCCCATGCGCAGACCATGTCCGGCAAAACCGTCGCCAGTTATGATGATTCCATCGTGGTTATGAGCGGAGGAACCGCCCGCAATATGACCATCGGAAAAAATGGAACATTTGATGATGAGTGCATGATGTTCGTTTACAGCGGCGGTTCAGCACTTGATACCACGGTCAACGGCGGCGAGCTGTGGATCTATCACGGAGCAACGGTCAAAGGGGCATCTTTCCGGGACAGCAGCACATTGGCCCTGACCGTCGGAGCATCTGCCACCGGCATTACCGCTGAAAAAGGAACGATCTTTGAAATTTCCCTCGCCAGCAAAACCACTTTGCAGGCAACCAGCAACGGAACTGCAGTCAATATCAGCAATGGTCATCTGGCTGATTTCACCTTGGATGGGGAAAAAAGTCTCATCGACATATATAACGGCGGCAGAGCTGAAAATATCAGGATGAAAAATAATGAAATGATGGTATTTTCCGGCGGCAGAGCCAATAATATAAATATGACCGGTTCCAGTATTATGGAAATTTCCGGCGGCAGAGTACAAAACGTTACTATTTCCAGCGGCGGGTATCTTCAAGTACTTGACAATGGCACACTCAGCAACACATTCGTGCATTCAGGTGCCGCAGTAATTGTTTACAATGGGACAGCCGCCAATACGACCGTTTATTCCGGCGGTTATATCTCTGCAAATGTCCACCGGGGGACACTTGACATCCAAAATGGCGGCAGGGCAAATATCAACACAATAGAATTTGATCTTGTCAACAGAAATCCCGGCGGAGATTATCTGGTAAACAACCTTTACCTGACCGATTGCCGGAATTTCACAATTACTGTCACAGCCAAACAATCTCCTGGAACTTATAAACTTGCTGAAAATGCCGGAGAGTTGTACGGTACAACATTTTCCATCAGTTCCGGAGTTGGAACGACCGGATATCTTACCGTCAATTCCGGAGAAACGACCATTGGAAACAATGTTTACTCCCTGAATAAATCCAATGGCAATCTGCAGTTGGATATCAGCATAATTCCGCGGGTTTTCATCTGCAGTAACGGTATTTGTACCTCATCCGGCACCGATGTAAATGGAGTCCACCTGGTTTCCGGCGGCAACAACCAGATGTTCATCTCCTCCGGCGGGGTGGCTAACAACACCATCGTGGATAACTACTGCTCAATGTATGTTTACAGTGGCGGAGTGGCAAATGGCGCGACGGTTTACTATATGGGGCAGCTCTATGTCGATAAAGGGGCAAAGCTCAACAACGGTATCATCCGTTTCGGGAAAACCTACATTTCCAGTGGCGGAGTGGCGAGCAACACGGTCGTTTCCCACGGCGGTCTGGTCTTTGTTTCATCCGGTGGTAAAATGGAAACTGCCACCGTTTCCAGCGGCGGTTGGATACACCTCTACTATGGCGGTCATGCCAATAATGCCACGGTCAACGGTTACGGAAGATTCTACGTTTCCAATGCCGCTTCAGCCAATAATGTAACGGTCAATTCCAACGGTTTGAGTTTCATCTATGCCGGAGGAAAAATGGTCAAATCCCTGATTCAAAAGAGCGGTTCGATCCACGTTTACGGCGGTGGAACTGCCAGCAGTGCCACCGTTTTAGGCGGTGTCACCGTCTATCAGAACGGCAAAGCGGAAAATACTCTCGTTTCTTCCGGAGGAAAAGTTACCGTCAACGGCGGCGGCAAAGCCATCAACACCACCA
>SUWL01000075.1 GCA_015061495.1 Lentisphaerota bacterium | reverse complement strand
GCAGACGGTAAGTTTTGCCGCCGTAAGTCATGCTGCCGGAAACGTTCACTTTGCCGAAGTTCTTTGAACCGTTGGTAATGGTAACATAACCGTTGAAGTTCGCCGCGCCTTTGGCAAGTTCGTAAACACCGAGTTGCTGATAATCACTGACCGTGACCGTGTAGTTCGGCGCACCGGTGATGCGCGACAAATCGTTGATAAAGTATGCCGTATCAGCCGCTTTTCTCCGGGAAATGGTAAAGTCGATCGTGGCTCCGGAGTTGGCAGAAACGCTTGCTCCGCCCCAGATGCTCAATGTTCCCTTGTGGGTCGCTCCGGCGGAGAGGACGACTTTGCCGCTTTGGATGGTGGTGTTGTCCATTTTGCCATTCTGATAAGCAACCGCCGTGCCGCCGGTGATCGTGGCATTGATGGTTGTGCCGCCGCCGTAAATATGGACAGCTCCTTTGTTTTTGATGGTGGAGTTTTCCATTTTTCCTCCGGCATAGACGAAGCTCAAGCCGTTGGAGTTGACCGTCACCTTATTGGCACTTGCGGCATTGGAAACATAGAATCTTCCGTAACCGTTGACTGTGGCATTATTGGCGTGACCTCCATAGTAGAGATGTATCCAGCCGCCACTGGAAACGGTAGCGGTTTCCATCTTTCCCCCGGAAGAAACGAAAATCAACCCACCGGAAGAGACCGTGGTATTTTTGGCAACTGCACCGCTTGCGAGGTAAACTTTGCCGAATTTGATCGTGGTGTCGCTGGCGATGCCCCCCTGCGAAACGTACAGTTTGCCAAGATAGTGGACAGTCGCGCTGTTGGCTGTTGCTCCCCCGTAAACATGGACGGCTCCGCCCTGTTTGATGGTGACAGTATTCATTTTACCCCCGGCATAGATAAATCCGAGACCGTTGGAGTTTACCGTCACATTATTGGCTGAAGCGGCATTGGAAACGTAGAAACGACCAAATCCGTTGACTGTGGCATTATTGGCATGACCTCCATAGTAAAGATGTATCCAACCGCCGCTTGAAACGGTGGCAGTTTCCATTTTACCACCACTGGAAACAAAGACCAGACCGCCGGAAGAAACATGGGTGTTGCTTGCCGTTGCACCGCTGGAAATGTAGGTTTTCCCGAAACGGATGATGCCGTTGTTGAGCTTTGCACCGTTATCCACATAGAGCTGTCCCATGTAATAAACCGTCGCGCCATTCGCCACACCGCCTCTGTAAACATACATTGAACCAAAATTGTCCACGATGGTATTTTCCGCTTTGCCCCCGGCACTGACAAATAATTTGCCTCCGGATGAAACGGTAGCTTTATTGGCGGCACCGCCGCCATAAATATGGGCTTCACCATCGCGTTTGATCGCGGCGTTATTGAGTTTGCCACCGGCGTAGACAAATGCCATACCTTTGGATGAAATGGTCGTTTTTTCCGCCGTTCCGCCATTGGAAACCATCATTTTGCCGCTGAAACTTATTGCGGCATTGTGGGCGACACCGCCGCTTGAGATGGTCATGCTGTTATTGGCTCCGGCGGCGATGTAAGCATCATTGATTTCAACTACAGAAAGGGTACAATGACCGCTGCTGTGGATAAATACCGCAGGGTTCTTGAAAATATGCAGTTCCAAATTGCCGCTTCTTTGAGTGAGATTGTAAGTAATACCGTTATGTTTGAATGCCGCGCCGTTGACGGTGATAGTGCCAAAGTCGGATGAACTATTACCGATGGTAAGAGTGCCTTTGAAATCTGCCGCTCCTTGAGCAAGTTTGTAAACTCCGACAGCCTGATTATTGCTGACCGTGATCGTATAAGTCGGAGTTCCGAATATCCAGGCAAGATTGTTGATAAGATAACCGTCGGTGGATTTACGGTCAGCAACTGTGAAGTCGATCGTTGCTCCATCGTAGGCACTTACAGTTGCATTGTTGCCCCTGTGTAAAAGTCCGTGATGCGTTCCTCCGGATAAGATGTACATGTAGCCACTGTCATTTACAATGGTGCTGTTCGCCGTGCCGCAGTCGATGCACATGCAACCGCCGGAATTTACAGTGGTACGGGTTGCTTTGCCTCCGTCGTTAACGCGCAAATACCCGCCGGAATTTACAGTGGTGCTGTTCGCCGTTCCGCCGCCGTGGATCTCCATTCTACCGCCGGAATTTACAGTGGTGCTGTTCGCCGTTCCGTCGCCGTAGATCCCCATTGCACCGCCGGAATTTACAGTGGTACGGGTTGCTTTGCCTCCGCCGCCAATGTCCATGGAACCGGCAATGGTAGTATTGTTCGCAGTTCCCCCGCCGAGATATATGGAGCCTCCGTATTTTACAATAGTATTGTTCGCCGTTCCGTCGTCGATGACCATGCTGCCGCCGGAATTTACAGTAGTGCTGTTTGCGATTCCGCCGCTGGAGAGGTACATTCTGCGACCGGATATGATGGTGTTGTTTGCGATTCCGCCGCTGTAGATGATCATGTAGCCGTCGTAAATGGTAGTGTTGTTCGCCGTTCCGTTGCTGTAGATGAACATAGAGCCATTGACAGATGTATCGATTGCCGTTCCGCCGGAGTTGATGTCCATGCGGTAGTATGATTTGATGCTTGCGCCGCTTGTTGTAAATTGAAAAGATGTGGGTGTATCGGAGCGATATGTGATAATTCCCTTGCTTAAGTTGAATATCGTTTTATGTTCTGTCAGTGAATTGTTTGATTCATCGAATTCGGTACACCATCCTTTGGGATCAACGACCAGTTTGAAATCCAGATATCCGCAGGATTGGAGTGTGTTTTGGGGAATGGTGTAACTGATATCAAAAGTTTTTCCCGGCTGCAAAATTGGTATGGTGAATGTTTTCAGCCAGGTTGAGCCGACATACAAAGATGCCCCGGTTTGGACAGATGCCTTATTATCGGAACGGTTTTGGATGGTTGCTGTAACTTTTATATCTTTTTCTGCAAAAATGTTTTCCCCGTCATTGTTTGCGATGTCTAATCTGGTGACTGCCAAATCTGCCATAGCCGGTTCAATGAAAAAGTCGGTGATGGCACTGTCATTGCTCTCACTGTCTTCGTTGACGATCCCGGTCGCGTCGGCGACAACCTTGATGGTATGTTTGCCGTTTTTCAATTTACCGGCGGCAAAAGTGTAAGAATAACTTTTAGATGCTCCGGCAGCGAGAGCGGCAATCGCAACTTCCGCATATTTCGCTCCGTCAACGTAAATAAATGCTTTTGAGGCTCCGGCATTCAAATCTCCGATATTCTTGACCGTAAACGAATACGTGAAATTTTCGGAAGGTGTGAAGCGGAGTGTGTCAAGAGCAGTTTTGGAAAATGACGCAGAAGTGATCTTCAAATCAGCCATCGGAATATGCTGAAAATAGCTTGCCGAAATTGTTACATCATTAGTGACAGAAGCGGAATAATAAGTATACCTGTATCCGATTATGATGTGCGGTTTTAAGGGACTGTAAATATTGGTGTATGAAGCAACATCCGGATCAAGGACTGCTGCTCTGGACAGTGAAATTATTGTACTTGCCGAGACCTCAAGTTTGATTGATTGTTCCTTCTGAACAGTATATTGCACTTCGTTGACTGTTACATAGATGTTGGAGTTGCAGCTGTTCCAATGGTATGAAGAGTAAATTCCGTTATTCGTAATCGTAATGATTGCATGGTCAGCTTCGGCAGGCAGACTGCAGAACCAGCTGTCGTCTGTAACATAAGGTTTTCCTTTGGATGAACCGCCGCTGCATTGGACTTTGACATAGCAGGTTGCAGTTTCGGTTTTGAGCAGTTTATCCAGCGCATAATCATCCAATGTTTCCGTGGTGTCATCATGCGTTTCACCGGAAACGATATGCCCGGTTTCGTGGGCAATAACGCTGATGATTTCAGCGTTGCTGTAAGATTGGTCAAGGATCACAAAGGCGTTGTCATTTTTGATCTGATTGTCAACATCGACGGTTTCAGCCAAACCGTAAAATTCTCCGTAAGGTTCAAAGGCTTTTGTATTGCCGACATAGACCGTTGAGTATTCTCCGGTGACCGGAGCAGTGGAAACAAAAACGATGTTTTCTTCAGCATATTGGCGGTTGAGCTGTGCCGTGATCTCTTTTATCCGGTCTGCTGTCAAACCGCTGTCGTCAACTTTTACATCCAAAGTCAGATTCAAATCACGATTGGTGTATCTGGTTTCTCCTCCGTCAAAATCCAGATATACGACCTGTTTTTCTGCTGCTGAAATTTGCGGCACATACTGCAATCTGCCATGATTCTGCATAATATTATTCCTTATTGTGGGTATTTTACATTAATTCAGAAATAATATAGCATGAATTACTTATGTTTTCAAGCAGTTACAAAAAAATCTCCTGTTGTCTGATTATTGCCAGGATGCTATTTTTTGACAAACTTCTTTCGCTGCAGCAACCGTTTCTGCTTCTTCCGGAATAACATTGTTTTTCATCAAAAATTTACCATTGCAGATAACCGAATCGATTACTTCCGGACTTGCCGCATAGACCATGTCGGCGATCAGATCATAATTGGCACTCATTACCGGATGATCCAGTTTGACCAGCAACATATCTGCCGCATATCCGGGAGCGATCTTTCCCGCTTTTACTCCGGCAAATTCCGCGCCGATCGCAGTTGCCGCATGGAAAATATCAGCGGTCCTGCCGGCAGTGGGAATGCTGGCGGTCATTTTTGCAGTCAGCGCGGCAACTTTCATCTCATCGATCATTGACAGATTGTTGTTGCTTGATGTCCCATCGGTACCGATGGCTACTTTACAACCGGCTTTGCGGGCGGCTTCAAAGTTGAACATCCCGCTGCAAAGTTTCATGTTGGATACCGGGTTGTGCGCAATATACGCTCCCCGGTCGGAAATGATTTCCCGGTCGTGATCGGTCAGATGTACGCAGTGAGCAAGCATTGCCCGGTCATTGATCAACCCTAATGAGTCAAGATATTCGACTGGAGTGACACCGTGTTCTTTCAGGCAATCAGCCACTTCTTTGGCGGTTTCAGAAACATGGATATGCACTTTTCTGCCATCGGATTTCATCATTTCGGCAATCTTTTGCAGAGTCGGCTTATCCACCGTGTAGATCGCATGCGGCGTATGGGAAACTGTGACCGTATCCACATCTTTTGCCGCTTCGATCAGGGCGGCATTGGCGGATTTCGCATCATCGGAAATATCGCCCAGATAGAGCAAACCCAAGGTCGCCCGAATGCCGGTTTCCTGAACCGCTTTAAGTGCCGCTTCCGGATGCCAGTAGGAGTCATTGAAGTAGACCGTGCCGGAACGGATCATTTCCATAATGGCAAGTTTGGTGCCGATATAGATGTCTTCGGCAGTAAGTTTCGCTTCCACCGGCCAGATGTGATTGCTCAACCAGTCAAAAAGTTCCATATCTTCAGCGTACCCCCGCAAAAGGGTCATCGCCGCATGGTTGTGGGCATTGTAAAATGGAGGCAGTACGGCAAGTTTACCATGAGCATCAAAAATTTCGGTATTGTCTTGAGGAAGTGCCGGGGCGATCGCAGAGATCATGCCGTTTTCAATGGATATGGATTGTTCTTTGCCGTCAAGAACTACATTTTTCAGCAACAATTTCATAAATTACACTCCTTGAGTATCATTGCAATTTCATCATTCATCATTCCGCAACGCCGGATGGATTCCAGCATTTGCATTTCCACTGCCAAAGGCGGCAGATTTATCCCCGGTGCAACCTCTTTTCGGACAAGCATCAGCAGAGCTGCATTGCTCAGTGCCATACTCGGATCAATACAGCGCAAACGGGTCGGTTCATCCAGTATGAAGTTTAATGGCTGTTTGTTGTTCAAAACCCGGTTTGAGGGCAGGGCGGGGCCGAATTCATCCTCTACCCCCATGTTGACGATCAGTGCATCAGAATCCAGCAGATTGGGGACATATTCAGCCAATGCGCCCGGCAATCCGGTCGCCGAAACTATACACCAGGCTTTTCGCAACAGCCTGCAAACGGTATCCCGGTCACTTGAGTTTATAAGTGTCACCTTTTCCGGAGGGGTGATCGATTCCCGGTCGATGATAAACGTTTCCGCTCCATTTAGCGCAGCATAAAACGCTGAACCTTTTCCCACTTTGCCGCCGCCGAAAACAACTACCGTTTTGCCATTAAAATCCTTATGTCCCAAATGATTCATCGCCCGTACAAAACTTTCTCCGGTGCCGATGGTGGTCTCAAAACGCTTGAGTATCCCGGAATCCACCGAAAATACCGGCTGCATACAATCCCGGTAATATTCCAACCCGGAACGGGTCAATTCGGCATAGCCGAAACGGGAAATAACATCTTTGTGCCGTCCGGCACAATCCGCAACCGCATCAAAGGTTTCTTGCAGTATTTCGCGGTCGGCGACTCTGATACCGAATCGCGGAGCAAGTGAAATGATCTCCTGATCGCAGGGGATTTCCTTGCCTACTGAAATCGTCAAATCTGCTCCTGCTGCAAGTAAAACGGCATATTTTACCAGAGTGTTGCGAAAAACCGGCGTCCCATCCAGAATTTTTACCCCGGACAGCGGTTTGGCCGCACTCCATAATTCCCATTGGTCGGCAAGTACCGGATATTCTGACTGCGGATAGCAGGAACGTATGTAATCAATCAATTTTTTCATCGGGATATCCAAAGAGTTTCCGTAATATTTCCCGGTCATCGAAATGGATTTTTACGCCATTGATTTCCTGATAATTTTCATGCCCTTTACCGGCAATAAGCACAACATCATCTTTCTGTGCCATATTGACTGCCCGGATAATGGCATCTTCCCGGGAAACAACGGTTTCAAAACTGCTTCCGGCTGGGATTCCGGCAACGATGTCGCTAATTATATCTTCAGGTCTTTCTGAACGGGGATTATCACTGGTCACGATCAGGTGATCTGCAGTTTCTGCCGCGACCTGTCCCATTCTCGGACGCTTGCTTTTGTCCCGGTTGCCTCCGGCTCCGAAAACGGCAATGAGTTTGCCGGAACAGCATTTCCTTAAAGTCGTCAGAACATTTCTCAAGGCATCATCGGTGTGGGCATAATCGACAAAAAAGTTTGCCCCGTTAGGTGCGGTAAGTTTTTCCAGTCTGCCGGGAACACTCATCGGCAGGTTTAGTGCCTGATTGATGCTTTCCGGAGAAATGCCGTCGCAGAGCAGTAAGGTCAGCACTCCTGCCAGATTGCTGATGTTGTATTCTCCGGATAATGGAAAAATCACTTCAAATGCCTGGACCGCATTGCTTAAAACAAAACGGCAGCCGTTGAGGTCACTGACGGCTTTCGAGATGCGCCAGCCGGCATCGGCTTTTTTTCCGAATGTCGGGATCTGCAGATCGGGGCGCTCAATGGCTAATTCCCCGGCAAGGCGTTCTCCGTCAGCAGTGTCGATGTTTATCGCCGCAATACCTTTATGGCAGAGCAGATCGGTAAAAAGCGTTTTTTTTGCCTGATAGTAACTTTCCATATCCCGGTGATAGTCCAGATGATCTCCGGTGAGGTTGGTGAATATCGCTCCTCTCAAAGTGATGCCGTGCAGGCGTTTCTGATCCAGAGCATGACTGGAAAATTCCATCGCCGCTGCCCGGAGAGAGTTTTTTACCATTGCTTCCAATAAGGGAAATAACGTTTGCGGGGCAGGGGTCGTATGAGTCGGTGGTGTGATGTTTTTGCCGTCATCGTACTCTACCGTCGAAATCAGGCCGCAGGGCACATCGGCACAGTTGAGCAGATGACGGAGCAAATATGCCGATGTCGTTTTGCCGTTCGTACCGGTTATGCCGTATATCCGCAATTTTTTGTCCGGATCACCACAAATGCGGCGGATCAGCAGAGAATAAGCCTGACGGACATCGGATACTTGAAAGAATGTCACGTTTTCCGGATAATCCGGCAAATCGTACTGATGGATGATCACAGCGGCTCCGGCGGCAATAGCATCTGGAATAAACGTGCTGCCATCACTGCTTACTCCGGGGATCGCGGCAAAAATTGATCCGGGAGTAACTTCCCTTGAATCGCAAACTGCAGCAACACCACCGGGGATGGCATTACTGCCGCGGATGGCGGTCAGCAATGGACCGAAAACATTTTCCGGAAGAAGCGCATCCATTTCAGCGGGCCTCCGGTGGAAGTACTTTTTCCACGGCATTGCCCCTTGATCCCTTGGCAAAAACCGTGTCGCCGGGGGCAAGTATGGAACGCAGGTATTGTTCAGCGTTTTCAGCTTTGGAAAAGTGACATGTTGACAGTCCGGCAAATTCGTCGCCGATCGTAATAACTTTAGTTTCCGGAAGCCGGGAGGATATCTCGGCAAGCAACGTCCGGTGGGCTGCTGCCGAATCTTTACCCAATTCTTTCATTCCTCCGAGAACCAGGATCAATCTGCCGGGGGTTCCGACGGAGGATAACAACTCGACCGAAGCATGCATACTTGCCGGATTGGCGTTGTAGGCATCATTGAAAAATGTTACTCCGTCGATGACTGTTTTTTTCATTCTCATGCCCGGTAAAACCGTATTCGGCAACGCAGATGCGATCAATTCCGGTGAAATTCCCGCCGAATATGCCAGTGCCGCGGCTCCGGCAGCGTTAAGAGTGTTATGTTTGCCGGTAAGATTCCAGTGTATTTCATATTTGCCGCCGTCGGGGAACGCCAGCTCAAAGCTGCTTCCGGCGAGGTCACCGCCTTTGAAAACAGCCGAGACATCTCCGGTACCATCCATCCCAAAGGTAAGTATCCGATTGGTTCCGGCAGCTTTTTGCAAGATGTCCCTGCCAGCTGTACATTCCGGAAACACACAGGCGGCGTGCCCGTTGACCTCATGAAAAATCGCACCTTTTTCCAAAGCGACTCCATCCAAATCGATCAGTTTCTCCAAATGACACGGGGCAATGGAATTGACAATGGCTCCGGACGGCTGCATCATTTCAGCGAGCGGAGCTATTTCTCCGGGAGAACTGGTTCCGGCTTCAATGATCGCCAAACGGTGTTCTGAAGTCAGATTAAGCAGATTTTGCGCCACTCCGATTTGATTGTTGGTGTTGCCGATCGTGGAGAGAACTTTTCCGTTGAATGCCGCAGAAGCGATGGCTGTCAACATCTCTTTTACGCTGGTTTTACCCACGCTGCCGGTTACTCCTAAAACTGTCAGCTCCGGAAAGCGGCGGCGGTGATGCGCCGCACAGCTTTGCATGGCAAGCAAGGTGTCATCAACTGCAAGTACCGGAATATCCACGGGGGCGGAGGATATTTTTTCCCGGTTGATGCAGATGGCATCACACCCTGATTCGACAGCTTTGTTCAAAAAATCGTGCGCGTCAAAACGTTCTCCGACAAGAGCGAAGAAAATTTTTCCACAGTTGTTGATCCGGGTGTCTGTTGAAATAGACAACGGATCATGCGGTTCGACACCTTTAAGCCAGTATCCACCGGTGAAGTCCGTCAGTTCCGCTGCTGAAAAGGATGCACCACTCACCGCTCATGTCCCTGATTGATGATTTCACGCACCCGGTCGTTGCGGAATACCAGACGGATCACATCGTTGCGGTTTCTCCAGTATATCCAGGTGTCTTTGCCGGTATCCGGAGTGCGGATCGCCGGAGGTGGTCCATAAGACAATACTGTTGCTCTGCGGCTCATTCCGGGAACTACTTCGCCCCGGATGATTCTGGATTTCATATCATCTGGAAGATCTTTGAACAACTCTTCACGGTTTTTCGTGGTGAATGTGTTGGAAATAAATTCACGCATCGTGCAAAGCCGCCATGCCGGAGTGTATTTGATGACATGGATTTTGCCGGTGGAAAGATCTTTAAAACTGATTTCATTGCTCCAGCGTCCGGTCGCCAGCGGTTCGATTTCAGTCCCGACCGGGATGAATGAACCTTGCTGGACGTTGAGCGGATCCATTTTCAGCGGATCGGTGTACCAGAGGTTGTAGGCAGTATAGATGCGATCGCCTTTGGAGAGTTGAAAAACTTCTGAAAAAACTACCGGATCGGCACATCCGGCAAGCAGCAGACATACAGACAACAGTACGAAAAATTTGTAAAAACGCATAAAAATACCCCCTCAAAATAAATGTATACCGGGAATCCGGCTGGCGGATTCCCGGAGAAATTCTATCAATGAAACAGCATCAGCCGACGAAGACCTTTTCCAGGTCGATTTTGCTGTAAGCATTCAAAGTGACCAAAGTTTTGGTATGCAGGATGCCGTCAATATCCCGGGTCATGCGGGTGGCAATGATTTCTGCCAGTTCAGCATTATCTGCGACACGGATCATTGCGACCAGGTCATACTCTCCGGCAACAGAATAAACTTCTGAAACGCCTTGAAGTTTCATCAATCCATCAATAACGTCGTTGATCATGGAACGTTCGACACTAACCAATACGATACCGGTAACCATGGGAATGCTTTCTCCTTTTTGTTAAAGTTTCCCTGTTTTTACCCCGTAACACACATCCGGGATGACCTGTTACTAACTATAAATGATGTTTGGTGCTATGTCAAATGATTTTTTTAAAAAAATCGAAATTTCTTTTTTTGACTTGAATATTTCGTCATTGTGGGTTATCTTTTAAGATTGTCAATTCAATCTTTGCACAAATGAACATAAATAAGGAGAATTCTGAATGAAAAAGGTTCTGGTCATCGGTTCCGGCGGTCGCGAACATGCATTGGTATGGCAGCTGAAAAAGAGTCCGCAGGTCGGTAAAGTATTTTGCGCTCCCGGAAACGCCGGTATCGCCGCAGATGCCGAGTGTGTCAATATCAAAGTCGATCAATTGGAAAAATTGGCTGATTTCGCTGTTAAAGAGAAAATTGATTTGACGGTCGTCGGTCCGGAAGCGCCGCTTTGCGACGGAGTGGTCGATGTTTTCAAACAACGCGGATTGAAAATTTTCGGACCTGATAAAATTGCCGCACAACTGGAAGGAAGCAAGGATTTTGCCAAAAAATTTATGGTAAAGTACGGCATTCCTACAGCTGCCTCTGAAACTTTTGAAAATCCTGAAGCCGCCTGCCAGTATATTGACGAACAATTCGATGCCGGAGCCAAGGGGATCGTGGTCAAAGCCGATGGGCTTGCTGCCGGTAAAGGAGTGCTGGTCGCAGAAAACCGCACCGGAGCAAAAGATTTTGTCAAAGAGTGCTTTGAGGGCGCATTCGGCGCAGCCGGAACCAAGGTGGTGATCGAAGAAATGCTGCTTGGCGAAGAGGCCAGTGTTTTGGCGTTGACCGATGGCAAGACCATCGTTCAAATGGTTTCTTCCCAGGATCATAAAAGAATTTTTGATAATGACAAAGGTCCCAATACAGGTGGAATGGGAGCTTATTCTCCGGCTCCGGTAGTGACCAAAGAGGTCGAAGCATTGATCGAAACCCAGATCCTTCAGCCTTTTCTGAAAGGTATCAACGAGGAAAAACTCAACTTTCGCGGTGTGATTTTCTGCGGGATCATGGTTGATGACGGCAAGCCG
>SUWL01000074.1 GCA_015061495.1 Lentisphaerota bacterium | reverse complement strand
CTGAAATTTTTAATGACGGAACGGAAAATTTTATTCTTTTTTCCTGTTCGGAAATTTATTTTCCTGATATCATTGCATTGACATCAGATTGCGGATCACGGATACCTTTTATACCAAAGTTTTTCACTAGAGTTTCCGCGATATCCGGCGATAAAAAGCCGGTAATCTCGGCCCCAAACGGATATTTTTGAGGCCCAGATGCAGCAGTGCCAACAACACTGCGACGGCTTTTTGTTCATACCACGCGATGTCAAATGAAATCGGCAGCTCATTGATGTCGGCTGTACCAAAAATCTCTTTGAGTTTCAAAGTTGCGGTCAAAATCGGGTTGCCTTCATAACGCCTGATTGCCGGACTTGAATGAAAATCCTATGATGCAGGAAGATTTTTAAACGGATTGAAGATCATTTTATTCCTTGTTAAATTTTATCAGATTATTATTTCACCATATCAGTGAACAGAGCATTCCGTTTACTGCTGCTCTGCGTGAAACTGCTGGAAAGCTTCAAAATAGCGTTTGCCAAGTTCATGCTGGGAAACGGTATCAAAATGCAGATTATCTCCGCGGTGTGTCAGATCTTTGGTATGAACATACCGGAAAGCAGTATCTTCTCTGCTTAAAGTTTCCAGAGCATCATCGACGATATCGATATGAGAACTTACATCATCGTCATAAAACGATGCCATATCTCCGGCAATAAAAGGTATCTCCGGACCAAGCTGCAGATCCCGCCGGAAGTTACGGACAACGGTACGCAGTTTTTCAGTATAACCATCGGTTTGATAAGCAGCATCGCTTTCCCCCTGATGCCACAGCACGGCGATGATCCTGCCGCTTTTCTGTGCTTCCAATGCCTTTTTTACCGCATCATCGTACGGATGCTTCTCCGGATCATGGGCATCAACTCCGCCGGGCATCCATGCGGCAATAGGAGTACCACCGACGGCACACGGGATCAAGCCGACGACCTGCCCCGGATTGGCTGCGGCGAGCATTTTTCCAAAAGTCCTGCCGGGACCTACTCCGCAAACTTTCTGCCCTGTTCCCGGGATCACGGTTTCAAAAGGATCACGGCTCTCGATTTTTTCTCCGTCAGCACTGAAAGTCCCTATAAACGGGCGGTCTTTGGTGATCGGTTCTATCGCCGGCTGCCATTTGCCGTCAGGACGGATCATCAGCAAATCAGGGATCAGAGTCAGATCTTCCGGTTCGGCATATCCCCGACCTGCCATATTGGATTGACCGGCGAGCAGAACCAGAAGTTTTTCAGTTGATACTTTATTCTCTTTCATAATATTTTCATCCTCCATATTTATTGGTGTAATATACTGCAATACTCCGCAAAAAACAAATAAAATACGGGGCTATTATCAATTATTTTTGTCCCACGCTTTACAGCAGAATACCTGCTCATAATTGAGAACGGAGCGTCCTAAAAAAAAGCAAGAGCATTTGTGATGAGCAAATGCTCTTAAAAAAATTATACCAGCTGCTTGATATCTCCTGATATCTGCCATGATTCCCGGATATCAAGTTTGCGGTCAAAAGAACTTATCCCCGGGCGTTCAGGGAAAATCCCCATCAATCCGGTGATAAACTGATAGACCGGCCCGGAACTCCAGGCGTGACATTCACTGCGGGTTCTGTCATGGGGAACTTCCGGAAAAGTGGTAAATCCCATTTCCAACATTTTCCGCCACGGCTCAAGCCGCTTGATGAAGTTTTCTGCATCGCCGCATTTTTTCAGTGCTTCAAGCACATAGAATCCAAAGTACAAAGAACATTGGGTCAGCGAGTTATCCGATACCGCCTGTGCCAGAAAATCTTTCTGCTTTGACGGCTCGACAGCATCAGATAATACCGCCATCACCTGCGAGTGTATACTGTAATATTCTTTGTCCGGCACATCCCGGTAACGGTTTTTCTCCCGGTCAAAGCAGTACTCATTCACCGCCCTGATCGTCCGGTCGCGCCGCCCGGTCAGCCTTTTTGCGGTATCCGTATCTCCAATGATGCACAATAATTCCGCACTCATCCGGCATGCTTCTGCATAAAAAAGATTCAATACCGTTTCCGGAGAACCCTCATTGCGATTGCTCTTGCCTCCCGGCCAGCACGAAGTCCAGTCGGTAAAAGTCCAGTCACCTGGTTCACCGATCAAACCGTTTGCCAGACGGAGTCTTTCAAAATAATCCAATACCGCCAGTATGCCGGGGACATGTTCATTTACCACCTCGCTTTTGCCGAAATAACGGTAATGATCGTGAACCATCATCACCCATATCAGACTGAAAAGCGGGATCGTCTGTTGGAAATTGGTCGGATACCGGGAATAAGTCAGTCCCGTATGCTGCCTCGACCAGTCAAAGTGGCACAATGCTTGTCTGCCCGGAGCATCTTCTCCGGTGGCGGCATAAGAGATCAACGCCTGGATCCTGGTATCTCCGGCATATTGCATTTGTTCATAATACGGACAATCCTCGTAGTGTTCGTGGATACAGCAGCGGGCAGTGTGCCACGCCGTATCGTAAATTTTTTCCAGCAGCGGATTACCCGGAGAACGGAATTCAAAATATTTTTCAAAAGGATAAGTGGCAAAAGTGATTTTGAGATATTCCAGAGTCAATGGTTCTGATAAGTCGAGTTCCAATTCAATAAATCTGCCGGTACGGAAGTGAAAACTGTCGTATTTCCACTCTTTTTTCGACGGCAGGATCAACCGGTCACCATAACCGTTCTGCCCGATGATACCTTTAAGGGGTTCTTTGCGGCATCGGCGGTTTTCTTCATCAAAGAGCGCTTCCGAATAGGCACAGCGGCATATTCCGCTGCCGCCGGAGCCTGCCAGATGGATCATGCTGGTTTGGTTTCTGCCGATATCCACGATGATCCGGTGTTTGCCGGCAGGCAGCTGCCCGGTAAGAATGCCATTGGTCAATCTGACGGATTTTTCCCCGCAAAGGATCTTTGCCAGCGGGGTCGGAATATAAGCCGATTTTTTGATCATCCGGGGCATCAGGCGCCAGGTGGTCTGGGTATCATTGCGGCATTTGCCGGAAAATTCAGCTTTGCCGATTTTTACCGGAGTCACCCATGACGGATCATCGCATAGAGCGGTACACCAATTGGCATCAAATCGGTTGAAATCCACTTCATCCATAGGCGGTACGGGAGTGATGATTCCGGTGCCCCATGCTTCATGCCACTCCAGAGAACGGCGGGACGTATCGATGCGGCACTGCCACTTTTCCGGCATGTCAAGACGAACTTCTCCGGCGAATCCGCAAACCAGCACCCCTGCACCGTTATGGATCTCGCTCCACGGCATGGGGCATTCCCGCCAGCTGCCGCGCCAGACGAGCACATCTAATGCAATAATATGCTCGCCCGCAGAAAGATCAAGGGTATACTCCTCGTAATTATAGTGCGAAATATCTCCCCGGCATGGACCGTTGCCAATGAATTTGCCATCGCAGTAAAAGCGGTAACGGCAATCAGCAGAGACTGCCAGCGACATTGTCTGTGCTTCTGCCAGAGAGAATTTCCGGACATAAAGCGTATAGCCGGGCATCCAGGTGTATTGGTCGGGGTGGCGGCACCATAATGGTTCTTTGGGGAAGAGATTCATCAGTATGCCTCCGTCGCATCTGTGATTTTGAATGTCTTGATTTCAAATGGTTTGAATTGCATAACAACAGAACTGTCTTCGCCGCTGATGCCGTTGTCGTGCCATTCGAGGATATCACACTGGGAATATTTTGCTTTGCCGGCAAAATACATTTTCGCTTCGCTGAATTTCCCGGCACATTCGACCAGACGGACGATAAAAGTATGGATATCTTTTTCTGCCCGTTTGAAAACTGTCAGTTCAACATTTTCACTTTCCAGATCAACCGGGAGAGACAGCGAACCGCTGAATCCGGCAAAAACCTGCACCTGACGGTTGAATACCGATGCCGGACGGGAGAGAACGGTTTCCGGTGCACCGGAGTAGAAGGCGTATCTGAAAGTATGTTCTCCCATATCCGCCGAGGAATCCGGAAATTTAGTTGACCGCAGCACCGCCAGATCGATGATATTATCATGCACGCGGACACCGTATTTGCAATCATTGAGCAAAGCAACGGTTCCGCAATTATCTCTCAATGCCGCATAACGGTGCATGGCACATTCAAATTTAGCCATATCCCAGAGCGTATTGCTGCAAACCGGGCGTTTGAGGAAACCGTACTGCAGATCGAATTCCGCTTCCCCGGCAAAAACGTCCGGCACCGTCGATTCCATTCGCAGCATCCAGTGATTTTCATGCCATGATATATGGTTGCTGAATTCCAGTTCTTCTGCTCCTCCGGTCAAACGGATCTCCTGACGCAGGAATGAATTGCCGAAAGAATATTCCACTGCGATCCGCTCCCGGTCAACTCTGACTGCACGGCCGGTCAGCCGGAAAAGAAGTTTGGTCATGTAATTGTGGTTGATGTTCCACGCATCTTCCGCATTGGGATGGTCGTTATATACCATAAAACGGTTTCCGTTACTGACGACATACCGTTTCTGACGGTAGTCATACATCCGCAGCAATTCGCCGCTTTCGGCAAACTCTGCCCGCAGCAGACCGTTGTCCAGCGTAAGATCATCCGGGAAACTCTCCGTTGGGACAGCTGAAGCACGGCGGATCTCCAGAGAAGAAAACGCGTCAAAGGCAAGTCTTACCTGTTTTCTGCCGCCAAATTCATGGATTTCCAGCGGTTTGCCATCCAGTAAAGCCCCGGTCCAATTCTCCGGCAGATCGACCATCATTTCAGCCTTGAATGAAAGCGGATTGAAACAGACTGCACTGTTTTCATCCGGCTGCAGGAGCGATTTTGCCGCATTTTCTTTCAGCTGCTGACACTCCTGCAAAGCAGCAAGGGATTCTGCGGTGCAATCTTCATATACCTCTTTGATGGACGAGCCGGGGAGAATATCGTGAAATTGCCGGAGCAAAGTACCTTTCCATATCCGGTCCAGAGCTTTTGACGGGTATTGTGAAGCATCTGCCATTGCGGAGATCATCTCGGTATCCAGCAGGGTATACTCCAACTGACGGTTGAATTTTTTGGTGCGAGCCTGGGTGGTAAGTGTCCCGCGGTGATTTTCCAGATATAATTCTCCGTTCCACATCGGTAAATCATATTTTTTCTGGTGAAGACGGTCAAAAAATTCGTCGCTTCGACCGAATTTTATCCGCGGTACCGCCAGAAGATCTGCCGCCCGGATACCATGCTCAACAAAACTGTCCGTCGGCCCGCCGCCGCCGTCACCGATGCCGTAAAGCACCAGAAATTCATCGATAAAGTCATTCTCCTTGAACCGGTTTACCGCCGCTCTCAAAGAGTGGGGCAAAAGAGAACTGGTATAGGTGTTTTCCGGCGGGAAATGGGTCAGGATACGACTGCCGTCGATCCCCTGCCAGTAAAAGGTATGGTAGGGAAATACGTTGACTTTGCTCCAGGATATTTTCTGGGTCAGAAAAGAATCGCATCCGGCAAGATTGATGATCTGCGGCAGAGTCGGAGAATAACCGAAAACATCAGGCAGCCAGAGACTTTTCACTTCGATACCGAATTCGTCCATAAAGAAATTTTTGCCGTGGACAAATTGACGGATCAGAGATTCCGGAGAAGAAATATTGGTATCGGCTTCGACCCACATACCGCCCTGCAGTTCCCAGCGCCCCTCTTTCACCCGTTCTTTCACCCGGGCATATATTTCCGGATAATGTTCTTTGATAAAGGCATAAAGCTGCGGCTGGGACGCTCCGAAAATGTATTCCGGATATCTCTCCATCAGATCCAACTGATTGCTGAATGTCCGGGCGGCTTTGCGGATGGACTCTTTTACCCGCCAGAGCCAGCCGATATCGATATGACCGTGCCCGCAGGCGGCGGCAGAGATCGGCAGAGAGCCGTGCAGATCAAAGAACTTCTGCAAATGAGCCAGTGCGGCAGCGGCATTATCGGGATTTTCACCATAGATCGCCTGTGCTTCATCCAGATAACGGACGATCAGTACGCCGGGATAAGCAGAGGTCGGAGAGTAGACCGACTCTGCCAGCGAGATCAGGATTTTGAAATCGTTGACCAGACGCCAGACATTCTCATCGAATATCCCGGCATCAAGCATGGTTACATGGGTGTTGTAGGTCGGTTTCTGATCGCCAGATTCCAAAAACTTCTCCAATCCGACACCATAGTAATTGTAAGATGCCGCATCGCAGTAAAAGCACATTTGCTGACCGCCTTTGACCGGAGAAGTGATCCGGTAAAGGGTCTTGTCATATTTGACGAAGCATGAAGCATCCGTCAAACCGGCAAGTTCCCGCAGATCTTCGGAAAAAAGCAGCAGCTCTCCCCCGACATTGATCTGCATCGCCGCCATTTTTCCATCCCAGCTCTCCGGAACTGTGAAAGTGAAACGAAATACTGCATTGTCCCACGCTTTTCCCCACTGTTCTCCGAGAGAGATCTCCTCGTAGAGTAATTCCTTGAATTTCTCTTTGGCGACGACTTCCTGCACTTTGGATATCTCTGCCTTTACGGTGATCTTTTCCCGGAGGAAGTGATCAGCCAAACGGGTATGGAAAAGTTTGGCTGATTCCAACTGTTCTACAAACTCAAAGTCCTGCATAATACGGTCAACGGTGATTTTTTATAAGTTTTTTCTGAATTCTTTCCACTCTTCAGCAGTGCCGAGGAAATAAAGATTGGTCTCAAGTTTTCTCATTTCGGTAGTGATTTTATCGGTATTTTCTCCGACCTGACAGTCGCGGAAAACATCGTACACATTGGTTTTGCACGGCAGTTTGATAACTTTTTTGCCGTCGCATGCAGCGTGGATACCCACAAATCTGCCATTGGCAAAGATCGCTTCGCCATTGTCGACGTAGGTGTGACATCCCGCTTCTTTGAGCAGTTGGTTCAGGGATTTCTGGCTCATCTGGGGAACCAGAGAAACCACGGAAGTGTAATTGGGAAATTTCCTTCTGGCAAATGCCGCAGTTCCGTCGGCCAAATATCTGCCGAGAACTTCCACCCCGTCACCTGGTTTGATCCTGAAACTGGGCCGGACGCTGGGCATGGCTCCGGAAACTTCATCACCGATACGCATTTGCAGAGCCAGTGATGTGGAAGATGCGGAAATATCTATGCCGGTCAACGCTTTCATCGCCGGTTCATCGATACGGTCGTTTTTGAATGCTCCCGGAGCATAACCGAAAATAACCGTTTTTCCGTCTTTGCAGAATTTGCTGCGGATGGCGGCACGTTCTTTTTCACTCAAGGCAAAACCGTTGGCGATAATGATGCAGCGGTAATTGTCCGCCGGGAAATCATCACGCAGAATATCATGGAGCAAATAGGCGTCATAGGGAACACCGCTGCGTGCCAGATTCTCCCGGAGATGTCTGGTAACGGTCTTGGTCAGGGCAATACTGTCGATACTCAACATATTGATCGATTCCGCCGAATAGAGCAGTGCGACCTGATTCGGGATGATACCGCCGAAATTCAAGGAGGCATTGCCGATACGCTGCAGTTTGCCGCCCAATTTATGCATTTCAGGAGCAGTAAACCAGACTTCCGCCATATCGTAGAAATAAAGTCCGCCGTCATTGCACAGATTCCAGATGAAATTCCGTTTCATCAGCTGGAGGTCTTCATCCAGATTAAGTGAGTAGGTATTGCTCTGCCGGAATCCCAGATGGGTACGGGAATCCTGCTCGCTGACCAATTTTATTCCCCGCAATTTCAATGAAGTATGCGGGATATGACATCCGTTGGGAGAACCCGGTGCACGCATATTGTAATCCTGCGGCGTGGTAACGATATTCAGCAAACCGCTGTCAAAAATATCTCCGAATTTCAAGTGGGCATTATTCAAAAGCTGGAAACCTTCATAACACAATACATAGCCGCCGTAGATGCTCAAAAGTTTATCCGGTGCAGCCTGACGGGCACTCTGCAAAGCAGATATCGCCCATGTCGCCAAACAGTGATTCTGACAGTCGATATAATCTTTCACACAGGCAGCATCTCCGGTATAGTCCCGCAGAACCCCGTTTTCACAGCGGCTGCGCAAATCAGCTGACGGCACTGAAGCAGTGTCAAACGTGACCTTGGGATCGTTCCAGGCTTTGCGCAGAGCGTTGAGATCGTTTTGGTATTTTTCGCGGAGGTAATTGCGGAAATAACTCTGCATGGCAGGACTGTAATCCGCATATTTGCCGATCCAGCCGCCAAGATATTGAAATTCTCCGCCGTCACACTGGGAAGCGAGCCGGTAACCGGCAATATTATCTGCATAACGGCTGTTTTCCAGATAGTTAATGGTTGCCCGGAGCATTTTTCCCACATCCCGACGCAATTTCATTGATGCCGGACTGCTTAATGCATGAGGATGTTTGTCTCCTGCCAACAGCACTCTTTCATCCGGATTGGCATCAGCCCACCATTTGGGAGCATCAATACCGATTCCGAAGATGATCTTCACATTCGGATTCATTTTCAGATATTTAGCCATACCGCGCTCGATCATATCCCAATCATATTCATCCGGTCCTTTCCAGAAGTTCGCGACACTGCCGGAGGCGTACCCTTGAGAGGTTATGCCGTTGGCATTAATAAATTCAACACCGTTATCCAGAAAATTCTGCATCTGTCGCAAAGTACGCAGTCCCAACCCTTGGAACCCGTTGAAAAACAGCGGTTTGCCGTCAGCGGTAATGATATTCTGACCGTTTTTAAAAACGACATCGTATTTCACCCGTTTGGGAGTACCGGCATAAGGGGGAATTTTTTCATTTGATTTGGCAAACGCTTCTTCCTTCAGCGGAGCATCGCTGCTCAAATCGGTATACGGCAGTGCACCCCAGGGATTCAGCGGAACATTGCCGATGACTTTCACCGCCAGATCCCGTTTGCCGGGGCGTTTGCTGCAAGTCCATGATGCATCGCTTAACAATTCAGTTATTTTGCCGTCGGCACTTTTGAAATAACCGTGGAAAAGAACACCGCCGGGACCTCCATGATTGTCGCATGCGACTTCGATCTCATTTTCGCCGTCCCGGAGGAAAGAAGTGATATCCATGACCAGCGGGAATCCCCAATAACCGCGATGACATACAAATTTGCCGTTTATCCGCAGAGCGTACTGATCGTCTGCAGTCATCTGGATCTTGCCGGAAACCGGTTTACTCAAGGTGAATTTTTTACCGACATAACTCAATCCTCTTTTATCCGCAAATTCCGGATGTGCGACCCACAAGGCTTTCCACGGAGAATAAGAACCGGCTTTGACGACAGCTTTGACATTTTTATCAACTGCCAGCAATACTGCTCCTGTCGGTTTGACGATCTGTGCCGGCAGAGTGATATCCTTTGCCAGTTGCGGAAGTTCCCGGTACTCTTCATCAAAGAAGCGCAGACGGCTTTTTCCTTCGCCGTGCAGATCGTAGCGGACATCCACTTCTAAAGGCAGACGGTGGGACGGATAAACCGCCAGCAGATCAAATTCCTTTTGGAACGACACCTCCTCAACGATATATTTTTTGCCGGGATTACCGGTGAAATCCAAGCGGATACCAGTGATTTTGCCTTTATATCCGGCAGATTCCCGCATATTCAAATAAACATAGCAGCTTTTCGGACTGACGCTGAAGTATTGACGCTTGATCCACTTGTCGCTGCCGGGATTTGCGGAATCACTTCTGGTGAAGTAAATCGAGATGCCGCCGGTGAAAATTTCTTCGCCGCGCAGTTTCAACCTCAAATAAGGATATTCAGCAGCATTGACATCCACCTTTTGCCATGCGGTTTGCGAATCGGTGTCATTCAGGCGGAAAGAGAATCCTTCACCGTGATTTTTGAAATCCGCCATACATGCTCCCGGAGCCCACGGCGGCAGCTGATCACTGTAAAAAAATTCCAGTTGGTCGATTTCCAGACTTATGCCGGGTTTGGTGACCGAGAAATCCAGGCGCAATGAATTGACGACGCCTTTCCACTGCTTATCCCCGGAAAGATCGACTGTTACTTCGGTATAATTTTTGTCCACGCTGCGCCGGGTGTAGAATTTGCGGGCTTCCGCATAGCCCGGAGCATCTTTGCGGGAATAATACCCGGCAAATCCGATATAATCCGCTTCTGAACCTTTTACCCGGAAGCGCAGACGGTTGTAATCTCTGGCAAAAATATCAAGGTTTTGGATAATGACGCCGGTATACTTGGCATCGACTTTCACTTTCAATTTTCCATTGCCGCCAGCCAATATCCTGCAGGCCTTGCCTTGAGGTATGGTCGGGCGGTTCAGCAAACTGTACGATTGGGCAGAACCGTCTTTGATAAAGGAGAATGCCAGACGGGAAATTTCCAGAGTTTGAGTTGTCGGGGCACTGAAATCCAGACGCATGCCGGAAATATCATTTTTCCACTCCTCTTCGCTGCGCAGATCGACCATAAGATCGTTCCAGCCCGGTTTCAAATCGAAGTATCCGTCGATGCGGCGCGACTCTGCCAGTCCCGGAGCATCTTTCCGGGAAAAATATCCAAGCAAATGCAGTTTTCCCGGTTTGTCACTGCGAACCCGCAGCAGCAGACAATTATATTCTGACGCCTTTACTTTCAACGGCAGAACAGTTGTAGAAGCATATTTGCCAAGACAGGAGACGATCAAATTTCCCTGACCTGATCTTTTGATCTGCATATTGCCGGCAGGCTGCCAGGAAGCGTTGAGCAACTGATGATCGGCAGCTGAAACCGCCATTGCCGCACTGCAAATTCCCCATAAAAAAGGCACAAAAAGTCTTTTGAGTTTCATAATTGACATTATACTTTCTTAAAATTGCTTACCAAGCCCAGCCATCGGCATCCTGATAACCGTATGCCAGTTTCACTTTTTCCGCAGAGCGGTCATCTTTTTTGGCAGAAGCCACATGACCATCGAAAAACACTTCATTCCAGGAATTATTATGTCTGGGGGCAAGATCGTCGATGGGAAGAGTTCCAACGACAGCCTGTGCTTCATTCCAATGATGTCCGGATTTGGGGGTATCAGCGAGCACCACGAGCTGGGTCGGATATTTGGATCTGCCCAGTTTTATACCCCGGTACGCCCAGCTGCCGCTTTGATAATATCCGGTCCAGATAGGTCCGATGTAGTTGGCTGCATCGGGAACTTCATTGTTCCACGCAGATACCGGTCCCGGACGGCTGGGACAGTGAAAGTGATCCGGCACTGCGGTACCGGGCAGAAGACCGTTATCATAGGAGGAGAATCCGGCATCAAAAAGAATCAGATGCCCGACGAAACTGTTCCACCTGGCTCCTACACCTTTTTCAGAAAGAGAGAGGGGGACGTAGCCGTCATTGCTTTCGGCATAGTTGATGACCAGCATTCCGAGCTGCTTGAGATTGTTGATACAGCTTGCCGTTCGTCCGCGTTCTCTTGCGGAGTTGAGTGCCGGCAACAGAATCGCTGCCAGAATGGCAATAATGGCTATCCTGCCAGTGCAGAATTTTTGACCTTTGTTTATTCCTTTTTTTTGATTATCAAGTGTTTGTGATTTACAATACTTTTTAATGGCAGAAATT
>SUWL01000073.1 GCA_015061495.1 Lentisphaerota bacterium | reverse complement strand
AAAAGAGGTTTTTCCCCTCTCCCCAAACCCCACTTCCCTTTTCAAGAAAAGCGGGATACTTTTGGATGACAGATCATGCCCCGCCGTGCGGAAAAATTTTTGCTCGAAAAAATGCAATGATGACAGACTACTGCTTACCAGCAACTCGATCAGGGTGAAACGGCATTCCCGGTTTTTTGAGAAATGTTTTTTCATACAGTTGCTCCTTTCGTTTTTTTTAGTTGGTATCCGGTTGCAAACAAGTTTTTGTAACTGTTACTAATATACCCTGCCATATTTGGGTTGACAAGTGTATTAATGTGACAATAAATTATACTTTTGTGACTGTTTAGCGAAAGCTGAAAAATTCTTTATTTTCAGCTTGAATAAAGATATTCATGAGATATATTAATAGAAAAGTTATATTTTTGAGCAACTGGAGTCAGTACCCATGTCTACGTTGATAATGCACTACCGCAAGGACAAACTTCCGCCTCCGGAAAGTTTCTATATGATCGATTCTGACAGCAAATACTGGGGCAAAGCTCCGGAAATTCTGCCGCTGTCCGCCCAGTCGGCTGGACATTACCGGGTAAAAAAGGAGGAGTGGATCTATCAGGTGCGTTCCCGGCCGCTCAATCAGCTTTTCTGGATAGTTGACGGCAAATTGTCCTTTGAACGCAACGGCAAAAAGCGGACTTACGGTGAAGGATCAGTATTCGTCTACTATCCCGGCGAACCGCATATCATCAAGGCGGTTTCGGAAGTTGTGGAACTCTACTGGCTGGCATTGCACGGCCCTCTTGCCGATGAATTGTTCCGGGCGTTTGAATTTCCGGAAAGCAATCTCCGGTGCGGCAAGTGTCCAACCCACCTCTTTGATACGCTTATGGAACAGATATTCCACGATGCTTCGCCTTACGGTCTGGCAACTGCCGTTTCCACAGCCATGCTGATCCTCAACTATGCCAAAAGCGGCATCCCGGATGAGTATCTGCAGGATCATCTGGTCAAGCAGGCGGTAATGCTCATGGACAGCAACTTCACTGATACATCGCTGAATGTCAATGCGGTCGCCGAAATGCTGAAAACCAACCGTTCGGTATTGAGCCGTTCCTTTTCCCGGCAGATGGGCATTACTCCGCTTGCCTATCTGATGCTCAACCGTCTGCACCGGGGGGCGGAATTGCTCCGTCTGACCTCTTTGCCGGTGGCGGAGATCAGCCGCCGGGCTGGGTTTGCCAATCAGATAAGTTTCATCAGGGCATTTACCGGATACTACGGCAAAACTCCGACCGGCTTCCGCAAGGAGGTCCGTTAGTTGCTTGTGACTGATTTATCTGTTACGGAACACAATTACGGTAAAATTCTTTGATCAACTTGAATTTTTTGCTGCCCGTGGATATATTTTACTTGTTGTGGAAGGTAAGTTTTACAAAATTCAGAGCATTACCTGTTTTACTTGTCAAGCTGAATGTTCCGAACTGAAATCAGGAGTATTGAAATGGTTAAAGGCAAATTGTTTTCATCGTTGGTTTGCTGTGCGGCAATTTCACTTGCCGGTGCGGAAAAGCCGGCTGGTCTGTCGCAGTTGTGGTTGGAAAAAGATCAAACCAGGCGGGTGAAACTGCAGGATCAGATGCAGGAATTGATCGACAGGACTGCCAAAGCGGAATTCGACGCTTTTGACCATGATCCTGCCGCCGTTACCGGTAATGTGCTGCTGCAGTTTTACGATCTGAATCTGGATAAGATCAAAGCCGACATTCCGGAAACTGAAGTTGTGCCGGGGACGGCGGTGATCTGGTATCTTTACAATATGGGATTCATCATCAAAACTCCGACGGTCTGTTTCGGTGTGGATATCCACCACCGCCGGGCGGTGGAATTGGCTGATCTGCTGGATTTTACGGTGATCACGCACAACCATGATGATCACTGGTCGATGCCGCTGCTTGAGAAACTGGGGCATCAGGGCAAGCCGGTGGTCAGCAACTTTTTCCCGAATCAATATTATACCAAAGCTGCTTCATACACCCATAATATTGCCGGAGTGACCATTTATTGCGGTGAAGCTGACCACAATCCGAAGCTGAAAAAATTTACCATGCCCATGGAGATCGTTTGCCCCACCGGGGACAGGAACTTCGTATTTTTTACCAGCGGAGATTGCTGGAGTCACGAATTTCTGGAGAAAAAATCCCCGGTCATCCACGTTTATGCCGTTCATCCCCGCAATGGGATGAAAGCGGTCAACGCCGCCGGTAAACTTGCTCCGGATGTGACCTTTATCGTCCATTTGCAGGAAATGGGACACGATGTCAACAAGTGGCGGTGGAGAATTACTGACGGCAGGAACGAAGAGGCGGTTTTCAAACAGCATAATCAACGCACCTATTTGCCGGTCTGGGGCGAAAAGATCCTCTGGGACGGCGAAAAAATCAACGGCTGCCAATGAAGAGGCAAATGGGACAATAACAAATAATAACTGTTATTTGAACCAGGTCAGCAAATCATCGAGTACATCCAGTGCCGGGCGGGTATCATCCATCCGTTTTTCGGCAGATTCCCCCCCCCAGTAGAGGAAATTGACCGTCTTGATGATCTCTTCTTTCAACGTGGGCAGTTTGGCGCGGAGATTTGCCAATTCACTGCGCCAGTTCGCCGGATCCAGAGAGATCCGTCTGCCGGTATGGCTCAACTCCTGACCGAGCCGGGTGTCGATATCTTTGTGGTAATTGCCGCCGAGATAATTGTGCGCCGCGCCGATGATCTTCAGCCGGGCGAACATACCCTGACAACCGGCAACCGGAGCAAATTCATCTGCTTCGCGGTAAAACACGCGGATCTCGCAGGGGATATTCAGATCGACTTCACCGGCGGAAACTTCCAGAGTCATCTTCTCTCCGCAGTAGTTCCAGCGGGCATCATTGCCGTTGACGGTGACTCTTTCCGGAGGGATGACTCCGGGGAAGCGGAGGAAAAGTTCCTTGTCTTCCGCAAACATTTCCGAATTTTCCCGGCGGCGGATATTGATCACCCGGCATCCGGCTTCCCGGTGATTGCGGAAATCCAGCCGGACTCCCGGAGAGGTGCGGTAATTTTCTGATATACCGTCATCATCATAAAGTTCGCCGGTTCCATCGGCTCCCGGGTAGACGGTCAGCAGCAGATTGCCGATGCTGCTGCCATTGAGGCGGGAAACATTTTTCTGACCGGGGATGACCGCTCCGGCACGGGCGAAAAGCGGGATCTCTTCAAGCAGATAGTTGCGCGTGTAAGTTCCACCGGCAAGCATTTCGCCTCTGGCGGTATCGTACCATTGACCCGGCGGCAGGAAAATGGTTCTGGAACTCTGTTCATCTTTAAGCGGCGAAGTCACCGGGGCGGCGATAAAGTCATCACCGAAAAAGTATTCATCCTCAAAGGTGTAGGCATTTTCGCACTCCGGATAAGTATAGTAGAGCGGGCGGCAGAGGGAAATACCGGTATCAAAGGCTTTGCGGCAGGCGGTATAGATATACGGTACCAATTCATAGCGGCGGCGCACCACATCACCCAGCAGTCTGGGGAAGGGGTACGGTTTGGTGAAAAATGCCCGGTCAGGACTGTATTTGCTGCCGTGGGTACGCATCACCGGAGAAAGCATGCCGAATTGGACCCAGCGCAGATAGAGTTCCGGAGTCAGATCCCCCAGCATGTGTCCGCCCAGATCGTGGCTCCAGTAACCGTACAAAACGTTGGAACTGCGGGCGGTAAAGCCGATCTGATACTTCAGGGATTTGAAAGTCGAAATTGTATCTCCGGAAAAACCGATGACATATCTGCCCGCTCCGATCCCTCCGAAACGGCTGAATATCAGCGGACGTTTTTCCGGATGGCGTTCGGCCATATCCGTCCAGTGCAGATGGTTGATCCACGGCAGGGTATCCAATCCGGGCATGGCGGTGCTTTCGCCCTGCTGCCAGTCCATCCACCAGAAATCCACACCGATGTCTTCATGGGGGTGATGGAGCAGTGTGAAGTAGTTGTGCATATACCGGGGATCGGTGATATCAAAGGGGACGAGGTCGCATTTTTCCGGATCGAGTCCCATGGCTTTGGCCATAGCGGGGAACTGTTCTTCACGGTTGTTGACTCCGTCGGCAGGGTGGAGATTCAATGCGGTATGCAAACCGCGGCGGTGCATTTCCGCCAGAAACTTCTCCGGATCCGGGAAGTAGCGTTTGTCCCAGGTGGTTCCCGTCCATCCGGGCAGATGCCAGTCCATATCAATAACCATCACGTCAATGGGGATTTTTGCCGCATCGAAATCGTCGAGCAGATCGAATATTTCCGTATCGGAATACGCCCAGTAACGGCTGAACCAGTAACCCAGCGCATAGCGGGGCAGCAGCGGCTGTCTGCCGAATACTTCGGCGGCATCTTTCAGGGCATTTTGATAATCGTGTCCGTAGGCAAGCAGATAGAAATCCTGTTTTTCTCCGGCTGGACGGGGGGTGACCCAGGCGCCGAAAAGTTCATTTTTATCCAGCACGATATTGTTGCTGTCATCCACCACACTCCAGCCGTCTCTGGAAATGAATCCGTTGCCGATGGGAACTTTTTTACCGGTTTCATGGTGGGTGTCACCCTCATATTCATCCAGCGTGCGGCAGGTTCCTTTAAGGTTTCCGGTATCGGGATCACCGGGGTGCCAGGTGACAGTTTTGCCGTTGAGATCAAAGGATACGGAGAGATTTGCCGCTGAAAACTTTTTGCCGTCTTCCTTAAAGGAGATTTTGACCCTGCCGGTATCAATGACGGTAGTTTCGGCGGTGCGGGAGACGGAAAAATCTTTTTTGCCCAGATCGCGGTTGATAACTGCGAGGGATTTGCGGTCTTCAAAAATATTCTCTGCGCTCCACTCAAAGCGGATGAAGCGTTCCGCGATGACGGTGATACGGAAATTTTTTCCGCTGACGATGTTGTGAGCATTGGCAAAAGCGTACGGCATAATAGTTCTCCAATTATATAATTCTGTCACGTTAGTAATTAATATACTTGCAAACAGCTGAAGTGTAAAGGGATGAATTAATAAATAAATGTAATGATCCGCTATTTCTGATTTAATTGCTGCTTGATTATCAAACTGATACCTTAATATAGCACACTAAAGTAAAAGTACAAAAGAAACGGGAAAATTTGTGACAATTTTCCCGTTGGTTTTGACCGGTTGTATCAAGCCATCAGAGCTCGCCATCCGGATGGAGGTATTTGTCGGTACCGTCGTGGACGGTTTTACGGGCATCCTGCATATTGGATACATGTCCGTCCGCCCAGGAGAGATTGGCGGAAGATTTGTTGTTGTGGTAGTCGTAGAGCGCGCCCCACTTGTAGGTTGCGCCGGCTTTCTGAATGAGGTAGCAGCCCTGAATGACGTTTACAGATGCGGACGTGGTCGAATTGTCGTCAGTTACCGCAGAATCACCGAAAATGATCGACTGCGACGGATTTTTGAAGCGTCCGGTTTTCAATGACGGATCCGTGGACGGGTCGCCGCAGGCATACGCGTTGATCCCGTAAGATGCGTAGTTGTGCAGCATGGCATGATTTTTTTCGGCGATGACCTTGTTGGCTTCATTGATTTTGGCAGTCTGCATCATGCTCATCCCGGTCGGGCAGAAGAAAACATTGATATCCGTGTAGTTGTGGTAAGTCAGAATTCCGGCGGTCAGCACGTTGGAAGTACCGTATGAGGGGATAACCATTTTTTGTCTGGGAAAAAAGTCTTCATTGGCATCGGCATACTGCATGGTGGCTGTGGCGATGTTTTTCAGATTGTTGATACAGCTTGCTGAACGTCCCCGCTCCCGGGCGGAATTGAGTGCCGGCAGCAGAATCGCCGCCAGAATAGCAATAATCGCAATGACTACGAGCAATTCTATTAAAGTGAATGAGTGTGCGGGGGACAGGGAAAACTTTCTTTTCAAAGTGAAGCAGTACTGCTTCACCTGTCTGCAGACAGGTGAATATCCATCTTTGCTGCCATCTGCATGATTGCAGTTGAGATGTGATCTTTTAACGAACAGCTCGATCAGGGTGAAAAATTTACTTGATCTTCTTTTCATTTGGATTCCCTTTCCTTATTTGTTTTGGGGGTAGGTTATTTTTATATTACGGATCGAACCAGTGAAGTACTCTCCGGGCATGCCGCCAAACATGGTATTGCAGTCGAATCTGCCCGGTTTGGAGGAGATTTTCTGAACTTTGGAGGGTTTGCCGTCAACGAACAACTGGAAACTTTCCAATGTGCAGACAATACGGATATGGTGCCAGACACCGGGTTTAAGTGTGAAGTTGGTTTTCAATTCGCTGTCAGCCTCCATACCGCAGTAGATCATGCTCAATTTACCCTTGTTCAGTTCCAGTTTTGCAATCAGCCCGTAGATGTAGCTGGTGCGGTTGTTGAGGATCACCTGCTGTTTTGCCGGATCGTCAACTTTGACATCGAAATTCAATTCCCAACCGGCGGTACGGGGGATAACTCCCTGCGGCAGGTGGGCAATGTCGCCGTCACCGTCAAAATAGAGCAGATCGCAACCGTCGGCGCGGCGTTGTTCCGGATAACTGTCGGAAGTCGCTTTATCATAGCGCGGATAAGCGGAAAAGACCGTTCCCATGGCACCGGCACCGAAATTCCGCAGATTCACCTGCGTAAGTGATGTTCCGGTGATCCCGCAGTAATATCTGCCCGCCGGAGTGTAAAGCACCGTGCCGCGTCCGGCAGACAGATCGTAGGTCAAATCGGGCAATCTTGCTTCAGTGGTGGTGACATTGACCGTTTTTTGGAGCATGCTTGACCAGCAGGTGAATTTTTTTGCCGGTAACGCCGGTTCAGTTACGATCGGCTGTGAACGGTAGATGCGGTTGTCGGCGGTGATCACCTGGACGAAAAGCACATCCGAGGGGCGGTCGGCTTTGACGGAAACTTCAAAATCGGCACGGTTCTTATTGAGGTGCGCCGGGTAGTAGGGCTGTTTGCGGAAAACCGCCGCTGAAATGCTGAAACCGTATTCGCCGCCCCAGGTGAAAATATCTTTTTCTTTAAGTTCTTTAAGCGGGATCGTACCGTTGCCCTCGCTGGTGGTGATTTTCAGCATGGCGCGATCAACTTCGGCAGCGGGGATGGAGATGTAAGCCGGATGCCGCCAGTATTTACCGGCACGTTTGACCGGAATGGAGCTGCCGGAAGTTATTTTGCCTTCCTGGAAGATTTTGACATCTTGGGCACCGGTTATTTCGATGGTGCCGGAAATTTTCTTTTCCAGATTGCGGATGATATTCACCGCTACGACGAAACGCTCCGGAGATGAACGGAATTGTTCCAGTTTGCCGCTGGCATCATAAACATAGGAGATCTGCCCGTCGGAAACGATTTCAACATATTTGAGCGGAGTATCCGCCGCCACGGAAACGGAGTAGCGGTCATTGCCCAGAGCTTTGAATTCGCATTTGTTCAGCTTTGCCAGATCCCGCAGGGAAATTTCCGCATATTTGTAATCCCAGTTGCCGGCGGCGCGGATATCCAGCGGCGGCAGTCCGGCGGAATAGACGGTGCGTTTGCCGTTGAGCGTGACGGTCAATTCGGGGATCAGCGTGCGGTAAGCGGCAAAATCTTCACTGGCGGCGAGCAGTTCGATATCCTGCAGTTTGGCGAGGTCGAGTTTGCCCGGAGCGAATTTTTTGACGGTTTTGCCGTTGAGATCTTTCCAGGCGAATTCCACTTCGGCAACACCTTTGGCATGGTTGTCGGGGATGCTTAAAATTTCCACTTTGAGTACTTCGCCCAGAGAAATTATTTTGCGGTAACTTACGGCGATATTGGGGATATTCAGATCATCTCCGGGCATGGGGGCAGCGGTTTTGCCCTGCAGCGCGGCATTGAAGTGGCGCATGATGCGGGAGATGGTAAAACCGTTCCAGATCGAGGGGCAGAAGTGGGTGTTTTCGTTCCATTCATCCCATTCGGTGACGTTGATGATATCCGGATTGACCGACATGGCAAGAGCCATTGATTTACGCAAAGCGGCAGTCCCGTCGCTGGAGGAGTAATAACCCAGCGCGTAGGCGTTTTCATGTCCGGGGGAAACCATGCCGATGGAGAGCAGTTTTTTACCTTTGAATTCCGGCTCATTGAATACTTCCATCAGCGGGCGCAGGATATATTCCCGGAGGTAATTTTCCGGGAAAGAACGCACATCGTTGCGGTATTCGGCATAGTGGATGCCGTTGAAGTGCATCCCGTCTGCCGCGCGCAGCCATTGGCGGAACGTTTCTTTGACCTCTTCGCGTTTGGCGGCGGGAACGGGTTGACCCTTATCCAGATAGCGGCTCGCCCAGTTGGCGATATTGGGCATATCCGGCAGATAGAGGAAGTCTCCGACGGCGCGGCGCCTTTCTGCCAGAACTTTTTTGAGGGATTCCGGATTGAGTCCTTCGCCGGTCCAGTAGCCTAAAAATACCGGTTTGCCATTGTGCCGCAGATAGTTCGGGGCTTTTACCGCCAGATTGTAAAGGCGGTCGAAGTTTTTGAAATCATTCCGGGGCAGGCGGCATTCGATGGCGATGGTTTTCATGGAACTGCCAGATTCCCGGATGGGGGCAAGTACCCAGAAATTCTGTCTGCCGGTACCGTCATAGACACAGCAGCCGTCCAATCCGGCATTCTGCTGCAAATCCAAAATGGTTTTGATCCGTTTGCTGTTGTCTCCGGCTGGATCGAAGTAAAGCGGTGAATCCACGTAACGCCCCAGATAACTGCCGGGAAGTTCATTGTGCGTGTAAAACTGGGTCTGGCAAAAGGTGTAGGTTTTGTCCAGTATCCGCTGATGTTTCGGCAGCGGATCAGCTCCGCACAGCACCAGCGGCAGCAGGACGGCGGCAAGAAATGGATAAATCAGTTGTTTCATAGCGTTTCTCCATAGGTTTGATTTTTTTGGTGTTAACGATAACCTAAAGATATAAAATAGCACGCAATTTCAGATTTTCAAATTCAAATCAAGATAATTTACGGACAAATTTTTTTGATTGCAGATCCTTTTTTTGCACCGGAATAACGATAACCTTGATTAATATATAATCAGAGCATATTTTTGTCAAGGCGGCATAATTGCAAAAATCAGTGAAATTTTGCCCGGAATATAAAGTCGGAGGATCATTGAAATAATCCGGCACCGGTGCTATATTATCCGGAATTACGGATTAAGGAGATGAAATGAGAAGATTTTTAAGCATTGCAATTACCGGAGTGCTGTTGACCGTACTCGCCGGATGTTCCGGTAAAAGACCCGGCGCGTGGATGGGCAAAAGCCATCTGGCAATGGGGTGCGCAGTTCCGTGCGATTTGATCATCGACCGGGAAGGGTATGCATTGGGATACAGCAACGGTAAAAGACAGGCGCTTTGGGTAAGTTATGTGCTTAAAAAAGAGGATCTTACCCACGGCAGAAAAAGGAGCAATATTTTCAAAGCCGATCCGCTGGTGGAAAAAATGCCGGTTCAGCCGCATGAGTACAGCGGCACCGGTTATGACCGGGGGCATCTGGCTCCGGCGGCGGATATGGTGCGCAGCAGGAAGGTGATGGATGAGAGTTTTTACATGTCCAATGTTTCGCCGCAGTTTCCCGAATGCAACCGCAAATACTGGCTCGAAGCGGAAAAACATGTGCGCCGTTTCGCCCGCAAAGAGGGGGCGGTCTACGTCATCAGCGTGCCGTATTTCAGCGGTGAAAATAAAAAATCCATCAGTGATCCGCCCATTCCGGTACCGGATGGTTTTTGTAAAGCGGTGCTGGATTTGACTTATCCTTACAAAATGATCGCTTTTTATGTGCCGAATACGGCAAACGCGGGCCAAATGCAGATAATGAGCGTCCGGGAAGCGGAGAAGCTGACCGGATATGATTTTTTCAGTGAACTTGACGACTGGAGCGAATACCGCTTGGAGAGTTCCGTGGACCTTGCGGCGTGGGATATTACAGAAAAAAGGTAGGCAAAAGATGTTTTTCGGAATAATCAGCGGTCTGCTGGCGGCGGTGTGCAATTCGGTCGGATATCTTTTTAACGCCAGATTTCTGCTTTATTATAAAAGTCCGTGGAGGTTGCTGATAACTTCATCGGTGATCATGATGCTGATCAGTATTCCGCTGCTGGCGGTATTTTTCCCGTGGGGGATAATGGGGGGAAATTGGCGCTTCTGGCTTCAGGCGGTATTGACCGGGAGCGTGTTTTTTATTGGGCAGTGGGGATTTTTCGGAGCGTTGAAACACGCTGAAGCCAGCCGGGTCTCACCGCTTCTGGGGTTGAAAATAGCGGTGATCTCCATCTTTTTCCTCTTTGGCGGGAACTCGCTGAATTTATTGCAGATAATCGCCTTATTTGCCGCAACTGCTGCGGCATTGCTCTGTAATTGGGCGGGGGATTTCCGGGTCCCGGTCAAAGCGTGGCTGTTTATATCTGTTACGTTGTGCAGTTATTGTACGGTGGATATTCTGGAAACCGATCTGATCATGCAGCTGGAAAGGTGTACTGCATGGAGCCGCATTCACAGCGCTCTGGTGACTGTACCGGCGATGTACATGATAGTCGGAGCATTGGCGGTGCCGGGAATATTTATTTTGAAGCCGCAGAAAGATGAATATGTCAAAGCCGCCCCTTACGGGGTGTTGTGGATAATGGCGCAATTCGGGATTTTCTGCTGTTTCGCCTTTCTGCAGCCGGTATTCGGCAATGTCATACTGGCGACCAGAGGCATCTGGTCGGTGGTGATCGGAGCATTGCTGCCGTTATTCGGTCTGGCGGCACTGGATTCCCGGGTTTCTGCGATGCGCTGGGTGCAACGAGGAATCGCCGCCGCCTTGATGGCTGGAGCGATTTCCCTGTACTCTTACGGTTCGATGTGACGGCAATATCCCGGATTGTGAACGCGGCTGCCGCACCCGGGGGAAATTCCACCGTACCACCTTGCGGCGGGATAAATCCTCGCCACCTCTGATTTGTCCTGCAAACGCTTGTATGCATACACTGCAAGCCAACCACGTATTGAATGCATCCGGGGAAAGCCTCGTGATGAGGCGATCCGTCTCCGCTGCGCTGCGCCGTAACAAGGCGCGCAGTTCCCCCCCCAACGGTATGTATACAATTTTTACGGTGCACTTACCGCCGGATAACCTTGCAGCCTTTAGGGAAAGAAGCCCTCCATCCGGATTCGTATTTACAATTCCGGGGAATGGTCACACTGGTCAAACTCGTGCAACCCCAAAACGCACCATTCCCGATAGTCGTCACACTGTCAGGGATCGTCACTCTCGTCAAACTCGTGCAACCGAAAAACGCATCATCCCCGATAGTCGTCACACTGTCTGGGATCGTCACGCTCGTCAAACTCCTGCAACCGAAAAACGCATTTTTCCCAATAGTCGTCACACTGGAGGGAATCGTCACTCTCGTCAAACTTTTGCAACCTGAAAACGCACTCAACCTGATAGTCGTCACACTGGAGGGAATCGTCACTCTCGTCAAACTCCTGCAATCCTCAAACGCACACCACCCGATTTCTGTCACACAGGAGGGAATCGTCACGCTCGTCAAACTTTTGCAACCTGAAAACGCATATTTCCCGATAGTCGTCACACTGTCAGGGATCGTCACGCTCGTCAAACTCCTGCAACGGGCAAACGCACCATCCCCGATAGTCGTCACACTGTCAGGGATCGTCACGCTCGTCAAACTCGTGCAACCGGAAAACGCCGAATCCCCGATAGTCGTCACACTGTCAGGGATCGTCACGCTCGTCAAACTCGTGCAACCGGAAAACGCACACCACCC
>SUWL01000072.1 GCA_015061495.1 Lentisphaerota bacterium | reverse complement strand
GTACCGCATCAATGATCTCGATATCGATCGATTCCTCCCGGTCGGCAAAAGGCTCTTTGCACCAGACGGAGCAACGTTGAACATCGGTAAATTTCAAGGAAATTTTCAATTTGAACATCCCGGCTTGGGCATCTGCTGGAACATCCAGCGAAACCCATACGGCATGCCAGTTATTGGCAGAAATGACAAAATCACTGTCGATCGGAGTCAGCGCATCCGGAAAAAGTCCGGGCGCGGTGCGCAGCGTATATTCATCTTTTGCAAAAGCCGGCAGCAAGCTGGGGATATTCTGCACTTCCCGGAAGGTCATGAACTTTTCCAAACCGGAACTTTCTGCGGCGGAGACTTGAAAAATCGCGGATCGGTCACAACGCACAGCGATTTGAAAAGAGATGCGCTCGCCCTTGAGAACAGAAAGTCCGGCGAGCGGTTCCCCGGTGAATACGGAATCGCAAAAAACTTTTTCAAGCGAAGAGACAAGGCGACTTTCGATGTTCATATTTTCCTCCTTCAACAGTGTCTGTTTTTATTATGTTGCCCAAATACTGTGAATGTAATATCACTTGAAGTATTTTCTCATATAATATTGTTTTTTTGATTTCCCATAACGGCAAAATCCACACCGGAACTGACGGTTTTATCTGCGGCCGCGCGTCAGATCAGCTTGATGATTTCACGGATACCGCAGAGCATTTCCGGTTTGCAAGGAGTAATATATTTCGCATAAGAACAGAATACAAACTGCCGATGATATAAAAAAACACCCTTTGAATATGAAAAAAGAAACTTCCGGGGAGGGCACAAAGTTTGTGTAAAATACCAGTGAACCTGCTGCCGCAGATTGGAGATGAAACATTAAATATAATTCATACGCAGCGATTTGTCAACAAACTTAATACGGATCGATCTGCCGGCGGACGGATTGCCGGGCAAGACACCTCCGATATGATTTTCACAACAATTAACAATAATCACCTTAAATGCTCTCCACTGCGGTTTCAGTTCCTCCATTGGCGGCGGAATGATGCGCGGCAAGACAGCAGCGCAAGTTATGCAGAGCATTTTCCGCATTGCCGGGAAGTCCGTCAATGACCGTCCGGGCATGAGCGCTGATCAGGGAGCTGTACATATTGCGAATATTTTCCGGCCGGATCTCCCGCCGCATGATGCTGTCATCGGTTTCCAGACGGATCATCAACGGCTCATCCGGATGGCCGGATAACTGACCCAGCGTCGAAAAACCGCGCAGGACAGCCTTTTCGCCATAGATCTCATAACCGCATCCGGCGGCACTGCCGGCTTTGCCGGGGCGTTTTTCACTGAATGCGACCCGGACAGTACCGGAGAAGCCATTTTCCATCCGAAACCGGATAAAGCAGCCGTCTTCCACTGCGATCGGCATCAATTTCGGATAATAAACCGCAGAAACCGTTTTAATGCGGCTCTGCATCAGATATTCCGCCATATAAAAACAATGACTGCCGAGATCTCCGATAGGTCCGCCCAGTTCGGCGGCATTGGAACAACGCCACGCGGCAGCTTCTTCCGGAGTGTAGCCGAATGCGAATTCCATGTGGAAACAGGCATCTTGAACCTCTCCGATCTCTCCGGATGCGATCACTTTCGCGGCGGCTGCGGAAAAGGAATTATACTCCAGCATGTGATCCACACTCAAACAAAGTTTTTTTTCCTGCGCCAGATCAAACAGCTTCTGTGCATCTCCGATGGCAGTGGCAATGGGCTTTTCCATGATCAGATGTTTCCCGGCACTCAATGCTTTCAAGCCGATTTCAGCATGAGAAGCATTATTCGTTGCAATAAAGACCGCATCGATATCCGGATCGGCTAATAATTCATCCGCGGAAGAGTACCACTTCAGATTCCATTTTTCGACATTTTCTTTCCGTCTCCGGTCAACATCGCAGGCCGCGGTAAGCACACAATCAGACAATTCGCTGAATCGCTCCCGGTCGAGGGCAAATCCCTCTTTTACGATCTTTCTTTCTGCAATACCGCCAAAACCGATCATCCCATATCTGACTTTTTTCATTGCTGCCTCTTTTTTTCTTTCTGCTCTATCCTGCCGGATAAAGAAATCTCCGATCATATGTTTCTGCACCATTTTTTTCCAAACGCTCTGTTCCCGATATGAGCTGATATTCGGTTGTAAAGCGTATAATATTCTTTGATAAAAGCTGCATTGAGGATTTATCCCGATGCAAGGAGGGGTGTTTTGGCATTGAGCAAAACCACGTGAAGCTTTTCACCTTGCGGTGAAAGTGAAGTACTTGGCTTCACAAGTAATGATGTGCTGATTTTCTCTTCCTCCGGGTACGGTATGCAATAGAGAGCCGAAACACCAACTGCTCCGGTTTTTCTTTGCCTGCTTTCTTTTGGTAAAGCAGGGACGCCAGCTTTTATTGTCCAGAAAAAGCAATTCTCTTGATTTTTGCAATTCAACAAGATGAAAACTTTTATCAAGGTAATGTCGCTGAATTGTGATTTCTGACAACAAATCATCTCTATTATCGAAAAATCGGGATATTGCTCACCTGTTTGAGGTTTTGCAACATCCCTGTAAAAAACTGCGGCAGATCACATCCGCGGTATCTCGCTGCAGAATTGTTCGATGGCATCATCGAGAACGCATTCCGCTTCCGGCATGGTGAACAGCCACGGAGCAGTCATATAGCCAAGCGGCGGACGTTTCAGATTCTTTTTACAGAAATCCACGATCAGCCGGATATTGCCATCATACGCCCAGTTACTTCCGCAGGGCAGAATATCATACCCCATTTCATCCAGTTGGAGAAATGCCTTTACTCCTCTCCGGAAAAATGCCAGATTTGCAGAATCACCCGGTTTGGGTACCGGATCATCGATCCAACGGTAATACCAGTTGTTCTGAATGACATCTTTGGGGACGTTGCGGACAAATTCCCCGGGATCATCCAGATCCCACAACTTATCCGACCACATACACGGACGCGCACCGGTTTTGCGGACCTCTTCGCAGAGGAAATTCAGATCGTGCCACCAGAGATCTCCCTGACGGACCACACTGATCGAATGGGTGGCCTGCATATAGGCCGCCTCTTCGTCCATTCCGATATGAAAAATCGCCGGTGAATCAAATATTTCAGCGACCTCTGCGATCAAGTCGGAGCAAACCCGGTAATAAACCGGGCTTGACACCTGACGGTGATATTCCCCGAGCCACGCATCATGGCAGGTGGAAAAGTTGAGTTTCGGCACGACCTCCAGACCGAGATCACGACAGCGAGCCAGTTCATCTTTCAATCTCTCAATGCTCCAGGCATTGGCAACCGGGATTTCCGGATGACTTTTATATTTGACGGCATCACCGACATCGATGACCAGCATATTACCGCCTCTTTCGGCGAATTTCCGGGTCACTCTTTCCCAGACTCCGTCATCAAGGAAAAGTTCTTTATAGTAACCTGCCTGATTGTGATATCCCCGGAGTTCATATAATTTCTCCCAGGTATATGGCAATCCTTCACGAAATGCGTTGATATCCAGCGGCGGCAGGGCACTGCCGGGACGGTCGCTCCACATATTGACCGAAAGATGGATTAAAAATGCTTTGTACATTATGAAAACCTCGTATTACCAGCCGACGCTGAGTGCTTTACCGAATTTTCCATCCACGATTTTGGCTTTGTCCATATCGATCACTCCCTGACCCGGAGCGATATAATCGTTACCGTCAAAAGTCAGCAAGACGAGGGTATCGGCACTTTTTCCTTCGGGGATACCGGCTGCAAAGTCGATCGCCTTTTGGGAAATCCGGATATTATCCACATGCGCAGTCAACTCCTGGGAAACATATCCCGGATAGCTGCCGATGCATGCATTGATCATGTGGTTGTCATTGATCCGGGTCCCGGCGGGAAGTTTTTTGCTGCCGGCAAATTTTCCATTGATGTAGACCGATATTACCGCTT
This sequence comes from Lentisphaerota bacterium, assembly GCA_015061495.1. GTDB lineage: Bacteria > Verrucomicrobiota > Lentisphaeria > Victivallales > Victivallaceae > UBA1784. The sequence goes on along the minus strand of SUWL01000072.1, from coordinate 7,941 downwards.
TTTGCGGGTCATAAACTCCGGCATAGTGGGCCCACTGGTCGTAGACTACAGGGATTTCAGAAATGACATGGTAATCTTTTGCCTTATTATTGCCCCATTTGACAAAAACGCGGAAAACAAGCTTGCCTTTTTCGATATAAAGTTCCCATCCGCGTTCACTGTTGTCGGCATGGGCATATTTGCTGACCAGACGCGGGGCGCGGGCGGTACCCTGATTTTTCGGGATATTGAACCAGCCGTCAACGCTCAACGCTCCGGAACGCAGTTCTTTCGAATCTTTGATCCGGACATTGGCAAGAACCGTCGGCATGCTGATGCTCACACCGTCAAGTACGCGGCGCAAAGAGGCTTCTTTGCGGAAACGGGCATCAGAAATACCGGAGAAAAAGAGGGCGACACCATGTTTTTTGCAAAGCGGAGAGAGCGCGCGCATAGATTCCAGAGCTCCGGGCATATTGTAGTTGTCATCGGTACTGCAGAGATAACCACGTTTGGCATGTTTGACTTTGTCATAACCGTAGAGGTAGCGGCCGGAAATGACATTCAGTACCAGACCGTCGATATATTTGTTGGTGATCATTGACTTGTAATCAAGAACCATATTGCCGAAGGGGGCTTCATAATAACCGCCGCGGGGCAATGCGATATAGAGCAGTCTGCCAGGCATGGCTTCTTTGAGTTCTTTAGTGAACTGGACGAGATATTCACCGCGCAGTTTGCGCCAGTTTTCCACTTCCGGACTTTTGGGAGCATATTCCGGAGAACGGTAATCGAAACGTTTATCTTTGGTGATATCAATGCCGTAGCGTTTCTGATATTCCTTGACGACATGCGGGCCGAAACCGAACTGGTCACCGTGTTCCGCCGGTTTGCTGTGAGTGCGGGAACACAGATAAAGTCCGTCTGCATCGTATTCTTTAACGAAGCCGGCAAGGCGCTCCACCATAAATTTACGCGATGCAGGATTGGAAAGATCAAGCACTCCGTAATGATAATTACCGGCGAGATCACGTTCCTGATATTCCGGATGGGCGATGGTCACCTTGTCCTGCCAGGGGAAATCCACATAACCGCCGAATCTTACACTGGTCGGCGCGCCATGATCATTAAATGTTGCATAGAGCAGCAGTTTCTGACCGTTCTGCCGGGTAAATTTTCTTACTACCTTAGGCGCATCAAATTTTTTGTAGAGATTGGCGACCAGCTGATTCCAGTCTGCATAAAATTTACTCGGAGCCCGCATTTCATAGTAGCGGTAGATATAATCGGTACCGATACGCCACAAAATCGTCTGGACATCATGTTTCTTCTGCCAGTATTTCAATGCGATCTCGATACTTTCCGGGCTATCCAGGCGGTTGATGCCTTTGGCAACAACGATGCAGTCTCCCCATGAAACATTGACCAGATTGTTGATCGGCGCAGCCGAAAGAGCTGCTGCTGTCAAAAAACAGAGTGCTGTAAGAAGTTTTTTCATCTTTCCATCCTTATTTTACAGAGTAGTTTTAACGATCGGGTGTTTTATGCTGAAACGCATTCCTCCTTCCGGCGTTTCCATTATTGATCAAACATGCAATGGTAATTCTCTATTGAGTAATATATCACAATCTCCTGCTGATGCGAATATCATTCTGTAAATCATATTCCATAAATACTGTAATTTTTCTTATATTTGTCAAACTCACTGTTCATATGCGACATACAGCGAATGCAACTCGTCAAGCTGATTCCGGAATTTACTGCTGCTGCGGGAATCTCCGTGATAATGATTTTTTGCATATTGAACCGGAGTCATATTGTAGTACTTGCGGAACGTATTCGAGAAAAAACTGTGATCATTCCACCCGCAAAGCAGAGCGATCTCATGGATGGAGTGTTCTCCGAATGCCAGTAATTCACAAGCGCGCCGCAGCCTGACCTGCACGATCATCTGCCTGACTGTCATCCCGAAAAGCTGCCGGAAAAGTTGAGGCAGATAAGTCGGACTGACTCCCGCTGCCGCAGATACATCCTGCACTGACAGATCCGGATTGGCATAATTTACAAAAATGTAGTCCAATGCCACCTTACCGGCATTATTGTCACTGCGGAACGGTGTTTCGCATCTTTTGAAACTGCGGAACGCCATGATCAGCAGTGAAAGCAGCGTCCCGAACATCTCTTCCTGCAGATCCATCGGCAGGGGATATTTTTCGATCTGCCGGAACATTTCGATCTGCCGGATGAGGAAGGATCCTGCCGGAGAATCACTGACATAACACAAGGTTTTACCATCATTACCACCCCGGAATGACTTCACTTCACCTCTGGTGCTGACGGTAATGATCCGGCATCCCCGGTAAAATCCCATCGGTGCAGCATAATGTTTCACCCCCGGGGCGGCGATCTCAAGACGGACAAAGTCTGAATCAGCATTTTTGGCAAGCAGCCGCAATTCGTAATAGCTGTGACGGTGCGACGGAGGCGGTAATTCTTCATTATCGAAAAATACCAGCGGCAGCGGTTTTACGAACCGCAGATGATTCAGACGGTGAGACATCAATTTGATATATTCTGAATCAGAGAGCTGTGATGTATTTTCTGCCATTGATCACCTGGATTCTTTATTTTTTACGCTTACATCCGCAACAAACTGCTTATTTATCTGCAAGGATCTCCTCGCCGGCGGTTTTGAAGGTTAACCCTTTCCATTTTTTCTCCGGCTGAACCGGACAGAGCCACAAAATTCCGAAGGCAAGAAGGAATGAGATCGGCAGATGGAACGCAAAACTGCACTCTTTCGGAGTATCAGTGATCAAAACATTGCTGTAAGCCGCCCAGATAAACATCCGGAAAGCGATACCGGAGGAGATCAACCCGATAAAATAAGCGATCTTGGCGGCAAGAAATTTCCTGGATGCTCTGATGATAAATGGCATAACAAGTATTACTCCTGCAATGCAGAAGATCAGCGGATAAGTGAACGGCAATTTGCCAGCCCAGCCGAATCCGGCATCCGGGTTTTCCACCCACGCCTGATAAGAGCTGCGGGAACTGGCGTACCAGAAAGCCTGCAGAACGCTCTCTCCAAAGGCAAAAAACGTGTAACTCCAGATCAGCAGCGCATTGGCTCTTTTGGAAAGTGCCGCAAAGAGAAATGCCGGCAGCGTGATCGCTCCGAGCAGATTGAAAAGCGTACCGACTTCTGCGACCGACTGACGCAGCCATTTCCCGGAAAGATTCAATGCCAGAGCCAGCATGACTGCGAAAAATCCGATGATGATCGTTGCCGTTTTGGCAACTTTTATCTCCTTGTCCGGAGTCATATTTTTATTGATGAACCGGGAGTGGAATTCTTTGAGCCAGACGGCCGCCATCGAATTCATCCCGCTGTCCAGAGTACTCATGATCGCAGCGAGCATTGCCGCCATGAATATACCGGGGATGGGGGTGGGCATTTTGGTCGCAATGAAATGGAAAAATGCCAGATCTCCGGCAGTAACCTGCGGATCAGGATTCTGGGCGTAGTAACTGTAGATCGACCAGCCGATAACATAAAGAACAATCACAGATCCCAGCCCGAGAACGGTGGATATCCACTGGGATCTCAAACCGGTTTGCCAATTTTTGGTGGACAGTATCCGCTGAACATTGAGCTGATCACTGGATACCGAGCCGATACCGGCGAAACAGGCATCATAAAGCAACAGCCAGAAACAGATCCGGATATAAGGTTTAAGATGGTAAAATTCTTCGACGGCATACTGCGGAGCTCCGCGGCCATGCTTCCAGGCATAAGATATGCCGCCGAAAATACCGCCATCAAGATTACTGTTTACTACCAGCAATATCGTTATCAGACCGAACATCAGCACAAAAAACTGGATAACGTCTGTCCAGACCACTGCTTTCATACCGCCGAGCACCGTGTAGATCGCACCGATGACCCCGACCAGAATGATCGTCACCCAGCTGGGCCAGTTGTATGCACCTTCAAAAATCTTGCTGGTCGTATACAGCACCATTCCCAGATACATGGTACGGGCATAGAATGCACAGACCGCAACAGTGGTGCGGACGGTCGAATCATACCGTAATTCCAGGTAGGAGTACGGAGTGAAAGTACGCAATTTGAAATAAAACGGGATGAATAACTTATACCACAACGGCACGGTGATGATATTCAATATCCCGAAAGAATAAAGAGTCCAGCCGTTATTGAATATCTCCCCGGGGACCTGCACCAGCGATATCGAACTTAAGAGGGTCATCATCATCGACAATCCGACCGCGATATAGTTCATGCCGCGTCCGCCGAGCAGATAGTTTTCCGTGGTTTCTTTTTTACTGTTGAATAAAAATCCCACTCCGATGACCACCCCCATATAAATGGCGATGATCCCTATATTTATCCAGTCATTCATCGTTTTATTTTGTATTGGTCAAAGGTTGCTGACAATTTACATATCCGGGACAATCCATCAGGGCGTATATTCGTCATTATTGATCGTCCAGAATCCACCGGGACGTTTCGGAGCATCGCCATCGTATTCATGAAGTTTTTCGGCCTCGACATGACCGTCGGTCATCAGCAGATTGCATGTCCCATTGTGACGGTTTCTTACATAGTTGGATGCCCCACCGGTTTTACTGTTTGTAAGATGGGGAGGATGAGAATATTCAGTCGGAGCTTCGATCAGCATCATTGTTCCGCTGACATCGGGGATTTTGGTAAGTTTGCGGGAAAGATCGATGCCGTCATTCCAACCGCCGCTGACTCCATATCCATCTGCCCACTGCGGATTGCTGCTATTCAAACCGGAAGCATAATTTACCGCATAAGTGTAATTAAAACCATTGGTCCCTTTAATTTGTCCGAACCAGGGTTTGAAAGACGAACAGACCAGACCATTGAATTCAGTCGGTTCATCAGCGTCGCCGCCGCTCCAGCCCATATATAACCTGGCTACCCGGTATCCCCAGCGATCCTGGGAAGCAGTACCTCTTGTTGAACTGGCGGAGTTACGACTTGGGATCGCATGATCATTAAAATCATTCGCATAGCTCATGAAGTGGTTCCCATACTGTTTCATATTGTTGATACAGTTGGCAGCACGTCCGCGTTCACGGGCAGAGTTGAGTGCCGGAAGCAGGATTGCGGCGAGAATCGCAATTATCGCGATCACCACCAAAAGTTCGATAAGGGTAAAAATTTTACGCGTTTTCCCTTTACAATAGATTGATTCGGCCATGATTTTTTCCTTTCATGTTGCATTCGCGGTTTGCTGCTTTATAGGGATCTGTCTTTAATTATACTGCAAAAAATCGGTGAATACAACACCTTTTGTTGTATTTTTCTCATGCAATAATTATTAAAAATCTCATATTTCATTTTTGCACTCTGTTCCCGATATTGATTGATATCCGATCTTTGCGTTAAAACTGCCTGCTGCTTCCCCTTTCGTCAAAGGCTTCGGTGCGGCAAGCAAGCTTTTACCCGACTTGCCGAACGCCGGGTTTATAGCGGAGTGACTGTTCTGCAAAAAAACGATCTGGCCGGGAACAGAACCTGCTTTTTATTCAGGGCTTGCCCAAAGCAATATATTTTGCGTAAAAATGGGAAAACAATTGCAAATGATGCAAAAAAATAGTTAAAATAATATAAAAAAAGAAACTTTCCAAGAAAATGACTTTGTAAAAAAAACGATATGAGATATATTAATACTCGCATGTAACAGGCACATATCCCCGGGCATTTCCGGGGATCAGGATTTCAGATAATATGAAAATCGAAAAACTGAAAGATATATATTCATACATAAATAATGTCCAGAAGCAGGGATATGATGTTTTGACCTGCCGGAACAATCTTGATCCGCTGTCATCATCCTGCAATCCGCATATGCATAAATTCTGGGAAGTTAAGATACAGACTCCGGAAAGTATCGGCGAAAAGTGTCTGCTGACGATCGTTCCACCCGGTGTCGTCCACTATATGACACCGAGGGAAATGACTTTGACGATCACCCACCACTGCATAACGGTCACTGTGGATGGAAAAAATTCGATATGGCAGATCTTTCCCGATGATGATTCCGGGAACAGCTGCAATATGCTCCCGGAACTGCTGCACGTGATAACCGGCTATTCTTCCACTGCCGGATATGCGTCATTGGGTATGGAACTTACGGGAAGTTTTCTGAAAAATCTGCTGCTGCTCATCCAATACAATATCAAAAACAGCAAATTTGCCAAACGTCCCCGGGATATTACCGGATATGCCCTGGATTATATGAAAAACTGCTATTTCAAAGCCGATTTGAGCATCACTGAAATCGCCGCATTTGCCGGAGTAACACCGCAATATCTGAATAAAACTCTCCGCAGTGCCACCGGCATGACCACCCGGAAAAATCTGATGGAAATACGTTTGCAGCATGCCATGGAACTTCTGGAAACCTCTGATTATCTGGTCAAAGAAGTAGCGGCACTGACCGGATGGAATTCTCCGTTTTATTTCAGCAATGTTTTCCGTGCCGCATATGGGATAACTCCCAATGAAGTTCCGAAAAAAACAAGTGTCGAATAACTGTTCGCTCACCGTAAACATCACCGAGGAGGTAAAAATGTTGGAGTTCAATGAGTGGTATCGTGAATTCTGGATGAGGTATCTGGATGATTTCGTTCCCGGAAATATCTATGATATGCATACCCATTTGTGGTCGGAAAAAGGGCAAAGATCGCTTGCTCCGTCCGCTTTGCGTCTGAAGGTCGGAATAAGTGATCTGCAGCGATTCTCGGAGCAGTTCTACTGCGGCAGAAAGTGTCATTTCCTGCTGCTGGCAACTCCGCTCAAAGATATGAATCCCACCGCATTCAACCAATGGATGGCCGGTGAGATCGCCAAAGATGACCGATCCATTGCCGCAATGATCGTCACTCCGGCAATGACTCCGGAGGAGGTCGCCGGCAACTTTGAATCCGGGGCTTTTCACGGAGTGAAGCCCTACCGGGTTTTTGCCGCCGACCCCGCCAATGCCCGGATCACAGAATATATCCCGGAAAAACTTCTGGAAGTGGTCGATCACTACCATATGGCAGTTACTCTGCACCTCTCATTTCCGGACGGTGCCGCCAATCCTGACAATCAGGCTGATCTGAAATATCTTACCAGACGTTATCCCAATATAACCTGGATCCTCGCCCACTGTGCCAGAGCTTTCAATGCCAATTTTATGGTCGATGCCATCCATGTACTCAAAGAACTGCCCCACATATATTACGACACCTCCGCAGTAAACGACCTTTATTCTCATTATCTGCTTTTGAAACACGAAGACCGCAAGCGGATCATGTTCGGTTCAGACAATATCGCCGCCGGAGGTGTCCCGGGTAAATATATCACTTATGCCGATGCCTGGCTCCATTTCCCGGGGATGGATAAGCTGGAACATTGCGATTCCCGGGCCGTCCCGGTCGTCTATGAGCAGCTTCTGCAGCAGAAACGTGTCGCCGATATGCTGGAAATGAACACCTCCGAAATCGAAGATATCTTTTACCGGAATGCGGAAAATCTGATCGCCGTATTAAAAAAACGCCTGCCGTAATGACAGACGTTTTTCAATTTTTGCTGAAGTACCCGATATCCGGCGGGACACCAGAATATCATGTCGTCATCATCACTCCGCAGGAAGCAGAACATCGCAATTGATGCCGCTGGCCTTGTAGATGTATTTGCCATTTCCGGCGTTGACGGTATTGCCGTATTTGGAAACCAGTTTGGCTGAACCGGAGAACTGAATTTCCGAATTCACCGTTCCCGGACCGTCGGAAACAATAATGATCGCATCACGTCCTTTTTCATCCCGGAACGCCCGGACATTGACCGAATCTTTTTGGCCGGGAATGGTCGCCGGAGTGATGGTAAAGCCGGGAGCCGGTTCATTACTGAGTATCCAGGGG
>SUWL01000071.1 GCA_015061495.1 Lentisphaerota bacterium | reverse complement strand
AACCCGATGTAGCTGCCGGACTTCCGGAAGAGAACATCGAAACCGGTGACGTCTACGCCGAAGTCATTTCCAAAAAGTGCCAGTACAACTTTGTCGGTGCGGAAATGCTGATCCGGCTGACTGCAGATGACGGTACTGCTCTGGAAAAGGTCCACTATTTCCGTTTTCACGACTTTGAAGTTCAGCTTATGGAAGATGTCTGGTTTACCTTTCCGGTCAAAGGCAATATCACTGCCATCACCATTTCCCAGCATTCGCCGTACCACAGTTTGTGGATCGCCAAGATCACCTGCCGCACCCGGACGGTCAGACATCTGACCATGGAACTGCCCAAATGGGCGATCGCCGGTAAAAGGGCATTCGGCAGGATCTATGCGGTCAAACCGTGCGAGGTGACCGTTTCCGGCGGCGTGGAAAATATCACTCAAACTCTGGTTCCCGGCTGGAACGAACTTGCCGTAGTCTGTCCGGCTGCCGCTATCGGTCAGCAGTTTACTGCGGTCAGCGGCGAAGACTCCTTTACCGCATCGGTCAAAGCCGTTTACGATCTGCCCGCCGAAAATCCCGAAGTCATGGTCGGATGCGACTTTACCACCGTCCCTCATGATGGCAACGGGGATATGGATCAGCTGTTGGAATATATCTCCCGTACCCAGATGGGCAATACGGTGGTGTTCCGTAATTTCCGACCCTACCCGGATGCGCCGGATGTACCGGATGAACATCTGGAACGCTGGGGCAGATACTGCGCCGGACACGGTATTTATGTGCAGAGTGTAAATTGTCATGCTTCCGGCAAACTTGCCGGAGCTGCCGGGGAATATATGCATAACGGCGGCTGGCACGAGATCGCCGGAACCATCTATGCCGGTGATCCCGATCCGGCAAATCCTTCCCGGACGATGCCCGAAGCAATGGAGAAGTATCTCGATTTTGTCCGTACCGATGTGAATAAACATAAGCAAAGCTCCTTCCGCTACGGTTACGGCGATGCCGGCGGCGGCGCCCGTTATCTTTTTCAGGCGGGTCTGGAGTATATCCGGGCGGAAACCATGGTTCCCCACACCCAGCATCTCTGTTCGCTGGTGCGCCCTGCCAGCCGGATCTACGGCAAGGGTGATTGGGGCGTGCATATCGCTGTCCAGCACTCCACCCAGCCCTATGTGCCGCAATGGCATTACGGTCACTACTTCCTTTCGCTCTATCAGGCATGGGCGATGGGGGCGAACAACCTTTACGAAGAAGACAGTCTCTTTATCCTCTTTAAAGATGAGCCGCAGTCATGGGATGATGCTCTTGCCAAAACCAAGCGTGCCATGACGAGAGATTTCATGAAATTTGCCGCCACCCACCCCCGCCGGGGCAGACTGCAGATCAATATCGCCTCACTGGAAGGGCGTTATGAAGCGCCATTCAACGGATTTATCTGCGGCGCCGAACAGGACCCGTCCTATACGGTTTGGGGCGCACACGGCAGTACCGCTCCGGAATGGGCGCATCTGCAGCCGGAAAAGAAACATCAGCTGCTGGATGTTTTCATGCCCGGCGCATCCACCCATCCCCTGCGGCAGGATGAAGACAAACGCCGGTTCTACTTTTCCGGGACTCCCTACGGCGATTTTGATCAGCTGCCGGTGGAAGCATCCGCAGAAGAATTCAGTCGCTACCGGCTGATCTTCAACCTCGGCTGGCACAGTGCCAATGCCGCAGATCAGGCGAAAATTGAAAAATTCGTCGCCGGCGGCGGTACATATTTTGCCGGTATCACCGAATATTCGCAGCATATTTCCCGGGAATTCCTGCTGGATATGAATGACCTTGATCTGTTGAACAACGGAGATTTGAGTAATTTCGCCGGTATCCGGGTCAAGGGCAGAGGCGGGAAATTTTCCGGTGAATATTCCGGTATTTCCGGCGATGAATCCTCCAGCCGCATTTACAGTTTCACTCCCGATGAGGATGGTGAATGTTTCCTCGCCGATGTGGAACTGTGCGGTGCCGAAGTGGTAGTCACCGATAAAATCACCGGCAAGCCGCTGATCGTCAAACACCATTTCGGCAAGGGCATCGTCTACACTCTGACCGCCTGGGCTTATCCCGGACATGAGGAACTGGGAAAATTCATGGCGGCATGGTTGCGCCACCTCGGCGAACTTTACCGGGGCGAAATATATGTTGACGACCCATCCGGAGAAGTTTTCTGGAACCGTTGGGATTGCGGCGCATATCAGCAGTTGATCCTGCTCAATACCGACTGGACTGTTGCCGGAAATGTCAAAGACGTGACCCTTAATCTCCCCGGATACCGCATCCCGGTCAAAGTGAAAGAGTCCGAAGTCAGGATCATCAGCATATTCGATGATCAGATAATCGAAACCGACGGCGCGGTCCATCTGGAATACACTAACGGTAAAATCCTGCTCCACGGCGATCAGGAAACCCGGATCATCATCCACCGGGACGGTGAAAGCCGTATTGTTACCATCACTCCAGGGGATACTACTGTAACCGGATTGTGATCATTTGGTTTACCTTTGATCGCTCACGCCTTGTCACGGCGGAGCATAGAAGAAACGGATCGCCTCCTCGCGAGGCTTCCGCACGGTTTGTGCCGTACTCATAACTGCGGGTATTGAAAACCGAAATCCGGGATAATGCCGTTTTTCGGGACATTGAAACTTGTAAAATCATATATCGTATGGTATATTTACGCTTGGATTTTCAAGTTTTACCGGAGTAAAGGCAATAAAATATCAGAGGCGTTAAACATTATGGAAACTACAAAATTCGGAATCATCGGTGTCGGTGGACGCGGTGGAGTTTTTCAGGACAATAACCACCTCCCGGATGAGGGCTACGAAATCATTGCCGGGGCAGATGTCGATCCGCAGGCATTGGATAAATTCGCCGAACGCTTCCCCGATGCCCGCACCTTTACCGATTACCGCGAACTGCTGAATGTTCCGGAAGTCGATGCCGTCTTTATCATCACGCCGGATTTTCTCCATGAAGAGATGGCTTGCGCCGCATTGAATGCCGGTAAACATGTCTATCTGGAAAAACCTCTTGCCATCACCATCGAAGGATGCGAAAAGATCCTCCGTACCGCCATGAATACCGGTAAAAAACTCTATATCGGTCACAATATGCGCTTTTTCCCGATCATCAATAAGATGAAAGAGATCATCGATTCCGGCAGGATCGGCGAAGTGCAGCTGGCATGGTGCCGCCACTTCATCAACTACGGCGGCGATGCCTACTTCCACGACTGGCACGCCGAACAGCAGTACAGTACCGGTCTGCTGCTTCAAAAAGGCGCGCACGATATCGACGTACTGCACTATCTGATGGGGTCCCATACTGTCAAAGTCACCGCCATGGGTATGCTCTCGGTCTATGACAAATGCCCCCGCCGGGAACCGGGGACTCCGGGTAAGGCGGTCTGGGATTGCGGCAACTATCCTCCGCAGGAGGTGAAAATTCCCTACAATCCGGTGATCGATGTGGAAGATTCCAATATGGTGCTTATGCAGCTTGCCAATGGGAAACAGTGTGCCTATCTGCAGTGCCACTACACTCCGGACAGCGACCGCAACTACACCTTTATCGGCACCCGCGGCAGGATCGAAAATATCGGAGTCGGCGATAACGCCCAGATCCTCATCTGGACCAGCCGCGCTCCGGACACCCGGCTGCCGGACGAATCCATCACTCTGCGCGGTATTCCCGGAACCCACTCCGGTGCAGATCCGGCGATCATGAAAAACTTCCGCGAATATGTCCGGTTTGATGCCAAGCCCTTCACCAATCCGGTGGAAGCCATGCGGGCAGTATTGACCGGCATCAAGGCGCATGAAGCCGCCCGTACCGATCTGGCGGCGCGGGACATCCCGGAAATCGCGCCGGATATCCTTGAATATTTCAATGCAAAATAAGGGAGTTCATCATGGACTGGAACAATGATTTTTCGGCGGTGATCGAACTGCTTAAAGAACGCGAAACCTTGCGCATAGTGCTTTTCGGAGCTTCCAATACCGAGCGTTACATGCCCGGTATCCACTGGGGAGATGTCCTCCATCTGGGAGTACGTATCAACTGCCTCAAACCGCTATGGATCATCAATTCCGGTGTGAGCGGCAACAATACCCGTGAAGCACTTGCCCGTTTTGACCGGGATGTGAAATCCTTTTCCCCGGATCTGGTGATCGTCACTTTAGGCGGCAATGACTGCAATCCCGCTCCGGAAAAATTCGTTCCGGAAGCCGAATACCGTGCCAATTTGCGGGAAATCGCCGCCCGTATCGTCCAAGCCGGTGCCCTGCCGGTATTTCAAACCTACTACCGGATGGATGTTGCGGCAATGGATCCGGAACGGGCAAAATGGTATCTGCGCAATATGGATATCATCCGGGAGGAAGCGGCGGAAAACCGCTGGCCGCTGATCGACCAGTACAAACTTTTTGAACAGCTTGAAGCGGATGAATTCCGTTATAAATATATGCTCAATGCCATGCATGTAAATGAAAACGGCAACATCCTCATCGGCTTGGAAGTACTGCGCCACTTCCAGCTGGATGCCGGAAAAATATCCCATAAAGAACCGTTGCTGCCCGTGATGATGAAACACCGGGAACTGGTCGCCAAAATGGAAAAATCCGGCTGTTGAAAAAACAGCTTTACCGGTGGGATCACCTCATCAAACACCATAATAATACAGGGCTGCAGCTTACCTTAAAAAGAGGTTTGCCGCAGCCCTGCAAATTTATTATCCGGGCATTTTCTTATTTCACCGGAACCAGTATCACCCGGTCGATCCGGATATTTCTGATCGCCGGATCATCCGCCTGCGGGATCTGCAGATCGTAGGAACTTTTGAATAATGCTTCACCCATCAGGTAAACTTCATAACCTTTACCGGGATTTTCCGGCAGTTTGACATGCATTGGTTTGGCACGGCGCACCCAGCGGGTGGCAGATTCCCAGACGTTGCCGGTCATGGCGATACCTTTGGATTTGCCGTTGAGTTCGACTTTCATCGTCAGGTAGATCCGGTATTTGCCGCGCAGAGCATTGTCAAATTCCAGCCGCTGCAGGCGTTTCCCGTTGGCAACGACCTGCATGGCTTTGCCGTCGTGGGCATCCGGATCATTGACGACGGTGATTTTACGGTTACGGCTCTGGTTGCAGATCTTTTCGGCATCCCAGATGATGGTGCCGGGGACTTTTTCGATCCCTTCGGGCACGTCACCGTCATTGTGTCCCCACACCCGGATAAGTTTTTCGCGGTAGTTGGCAAAGGTGTAGCGCGAGGGCGCAAAATAGTGAGTGATATTCCGGGTTTTCAGGAATGCCGCATCGCGGTCAAACAGGGCGACCGGATCAAAACCTTTCAAAGCACTGTCCCGCAGATCAAAACAGTCATGAAGCAGCGTGATATCCCACGGAATTACTGCCATTTCGACATGATTGATGAGCTCTTTATCCCCGCTTCCGGCGGCGATTTCCCGGGCTTCCTGCATCAATTTCCAGGCTGCGAGGAACTTCTCATGGCCGTAAGCGCGGATGACGGAGCTGGCGAAGTTGCAGACCATGGGGCCTTTTTCCATATCCGGAGCGTTGCGGAGGATCTTCAAAGCCTCCATGATTTTGGGGGCAGCCGCACCGTAGTAAGGCACGCAGAAGTCGGCAATGACCTCATCAAAAGTTTTGTCCTGATTCCACAACAGTGCGCTCATTACGTAGAAACGCAGCCGGATGAAATCGGTGAGGAAATGTTCCGGATAAGAAAATTCGCAGAAGACAAATTCCGAATTTCTCTCTGCCAGAGTGCGGATATCGGCATTGACCGCTTCCCAGTTGGGCTGGGCGAGGAAACTTAATTTCTGGTTGTAGGTATAGAGCCAGGTGTAGATTTTGACTCCGGTCTGCTGCCAGGCATCGAGTTCTTTGAGCATCCAGATGTTGCGTTTGGCGGTAATCGGTTTGCTGGCATCCAGTTCGATAAAGCAGTAGAGGATACCGACATTTTTGCGGGGTTTGATAACTTTGGGAGGCTTGCGGGCGTCGAGATAAGCGAGGGTGACGACCTCAACTTTGGGGAAATCTTTTTCGATACCGGCGGCAACTTCATTGACGAAGTCCAGCAGCAGATCGGAAATAACGCCGTTGCGTTCTTTGATCCAGCTGGAACACACCGGACATTCACAAAATCCCTTGTAGTCATTCATGGAAACGGATACCCGGGTGGTTTCCGGCCGTTCGGAGAGCCATTTTTTGAGGCCGTCAATGACGTGCAGACGCAACTTTTTATTGGTCAGGCACAGTTGAGCGTTGTGAACGCGTTTGCCTTTGATCATGGCATAAAAATCCGGATTCTCTGCCAATCCCTTGCGGGTGGCGGGGACGAATTTCTGGAAGGTATGACAACCGAGGAAGTACTCTTGTGTACCGTACTTTTCAGACAGCGGGATCATGTGGTTGTAAGCACCGTTGAGCCGGCGGCGGGCGGCGAAAATTTGATCTTCCGCAGTTTTGGTCCGCATGGAAATGACCCGGATCCTGACTTTGGGCGCATAGCGGAAGTCGGCAACTGGCAGCTCTTTGAGTGTCGGGATGTGATTCACATAGGGAGTAAGGAAACGCACACCGCAGAAGCGTTCCAGATACTCGTAGACCGCGTACAGCGGACCGCGTTTGACCCCGCCGGCAAGATAAAGATCGCCGTTGACGGTTTTGATAACCACTTCATCATCGGCAAGTTTGGCAAAATCGACATTCAGAATTTTCGCCGCATCAGCGGTGTTGCCGATACGGATGTAAGCGGCTTTGCCGTCCACTTTATTGACGATGGGGATCTCTTTGCCCAGCATTTTGCCGGCAAAAAGCTGCATCTCTTTGGCGGCGGTCTTTTCCATCTCCCGGGCATCGGGAGAAAGCAGGATTTTATAATCCGCCGCCGAAAGCACGGCAAAAAGCGGCAATACGAATAAAAACAGCAGTTTTTTCATTATTTTGATTCCTTTACTTGACAAATTCACCGGTCTTCTTTTCTTCAGTGGTCATATTGGTGTATGCATTCCGGATTTCCTCCACATCCCGGGTGACCACATGACCGTCGGCACAGGCTGCATTGAGTTGTTTGCCGTGACGGTCAGAGAAGTAGTTCCGTCCCTCGATCTTGTAGCATCCCATTTTTTCATAACCGGCATCGGTATATTTACCGTCGCCGATCAGCCAGACGGTGGATGGATTTCTGACTTTCACACTCTTCCACGGGGCATAGTAACTTGTGCTGCCGACTTTGGGAGTGTTATCTTTACTGCCTGCCAGCAAGCCGTTGTGCAAAGCACTGCTGCCGACACAGCGGGCGGTGAATTCATCGACTTTGTCATACTTGGTCGGATCGGAATGCAGTATGATCGCCGGACAGCGGATCTCGCTGCTTTCAGGAGCCCTATAAGGATTGCCTCCCTTGGGGGCAGTTGTGACATATCCCTGCGCGATCAGCGTGTAGGTCCAGACATAGGTATCCGCAAAGTTGTGGCGCAGCGGCACATAGTAATCCTCATTGACATCGGCATAATTGAAAATGTGCTGCGCCATCGTTTTCTGATTGGAAGTACAGCTGATCATTTTGCCGCGTTCCCGGGCGGAATTGAGTGCGGGAAGCAGAATTGCCGCCAGAATGGCAATAATCGCAATGACCACGAGCAATTCGATAAGGGTAAAACACGAGTGTTTTACCCCAACATGTTGGGGTTGATGTTTCATGGTGATGAAGTCCTTTCTTTGGGTTTTATTGGTTGATAAAATATCTTTTATTGACGTTAATGACGTGAAAAATTCCCGGTTATTTCTGCAGTTTCACCGGCGGCACATCCACCGGCAGGTCGTTGACGATCTGCATAACTCCGTGCGCCGCGGCTTTGCCAAGCTCTTTGAGCTGTTCCATAAAAGATTGCGGATCAAAAATTTCGGTAACGTACCCCGGATTGCTGTTTTTGAATAACTCCGATTCTTTCCACGGATACAGAAACAGTTCCGGCTTGCGGATCGACGGCAATTCGTGCAGGGCATCGTAGAGGGTACGCAGTCCGACCTCCCGGGTCATGGCGGCGATCCCGGAGTAGTTACCCTTTTTCAGAACCTCTTTCAAGCCATCCTTATTCAGATGTTCATCGTAAACGCCGATCTTGAATTTCCCGGCGGCTCCCGCTTCAAATCCGGCGTAAATACCGGTGAGATTTCCGAAAAACAGTATATCGGTCAATCCCCGGGCAATGACTTTTTGCGCCAGAAATTCACCGAATCCGCGATTGTCAAATGAGATGTAATTGCCGGTGGAACAAACCGGATATCCGGGGCTTTCCACGATCAGGACCGGCAGATTTTTCTCCAGCAGCATCCGGGCTTGCGGATTGACGGCAAAACTGATGATGCAGTCAAAACCGCACGTAGCCAATTCATCAACGATATGTTCGCACCGGTCATCGCTGACTTGCAGGAAGTTGAGTGAACAAAAACAATTGTTGCGCTGAAGTTCATCGGTCATCGCCCCCAGAACCGACATGCAGCGGCAATCCAGATAGTTGTTTTTAAGCAGTATGGCAAGACTGTGCATGGTGACATCCACCATTTCCGGATTGGTGTAAATTCCCTGTCTGCCGGGGATTTTTTTGATGTAACCGCCCTGCAGCAGATCGTTGATCCCCCGCCGGACAGTGATCCGGCTCAACTGCAGAGTTTCGGTAAGTTCCCTCTCGGTAGGCAGACGGACAGGAAGATTGCCGCTGTGAATGATCTTGTGCAGCAGAAAACGCCTGACTCTTTCGGTCGATGTACTGAATAAATTCATCATAATCCCACCAACGTATATTTGAACTTGTATTAAATATAGTACAATTTTGTTGATTTGTCAAGTATTCTGATCTTTTTTTGCGGCAAAACGCAGTATATCCTTTATACGGACGGAATTGTCCGCAAATTCCCGGCAAAAACAGTCCGGAAGTCAACAAATCGGACAAAAAGTGAATTACTGCCGGACCAACTCTTGAAATAGTGGATATTTCAGGATATATTACGGAAATGCAGGAAAATACCGCCGGTTGTGAAACCGTTTCAGGGTCGTATCCATGTAACTGACCGGCTGCGGACCGGATACCGGCAGACCGCAGATGCGGGCAACGATCCCGGTATGAAGTTTGACCGATCATGGCGGCTTTTTGGAAATCTCCCTGCAGTAATATCCATGGAGAAAAATATGATACCCAAGCGTTTGCTGGAAAATTTCAGCGAAAAAAACGGCAGTTACATCCTGCCTTTTATCTGGTACACCGGAGAAAGCAAAGAAACTGTAGCCGCCGAGATCCGGGCAGTACACGCCGGCGGTGCAAAGGAATTCGTTTTAGAGAACCGCGCCGGAGACTGGTTTGCAACGGATTTCTGGTGGGATCTTTTCAAATTCGTGCTGGATACCGCCCGGTCACTGGATATGCGGGTCTGGACGCTGGATGATTCCCATGTCAACACCGGCAGTGCCAACGATTCGTTGAGCAAAGAGGAAAATGCCGCTTTCCGGGCGAAAAATCTGCGCTTGGAATTTATGGATGTCGCATCCTACCCGACCGCCGGAGCATTGTCCCTGCCACGCCGGACGGCAAAGGAAGAGATCATCCGGATATCCGCTTTCCGCCTGAATGAAAAGGGCAAAACTTACGGCGAAGTTCTGGATCTGACCGCTAATGTCACCGACGGGCTCTGTCTGGCGGAGTTACCGGCAGGCTGGTGGCGGATATATTTCATCCTGACCGTCGATCCGGAAAAGTGCGGGGTGTTCAAAAATTATATCACCATGGTTTCCAAAGACTCCTGCCGCCACCTGATCGACGAGGTGCATGAGAAATTCTACGCGCACTTCCCGGAATATTTCGGCAATACTTTTGCCGGATTTTTCTCCGATGAACCGGCATTCGGCAACTGCGACGGTCAGTACGGTCCCTACGCTTATGAGTTGCGCCCCGGTCAGAGCGACCGGATGTTCGCCTGGTGGGACGACTTCCCGGAGAAGCTGGCGGCAAAACTGTCGCTCACACCGGAAAAGGTCATGGAACTGCTCCCCGCACTCTGGGACGATATGGAAGAAATCAGCGCTGAAATGCGGCTGGCTTACATGGATCTGATCACCGCCGAATGGCAGGAAAATTTCAGCAAACAGATCGGCGAATGGTGCGAAAAACATCAGGTCGAATACATCGGACACAATCTGGAAGACGGCGGAGCGCATATGCGTTCCGGCTGGGGATGCGGTCACTACTTCCGCTCCATGAGCGGTCAGCACATGTCGGGCATGGATCTGGTTTTTGAACAGCTTATGCCGGGGATCTCCTTGTTTGACCATGCAATGAACAAGGGTTCCGGCAAAAGGGAATCGGCGTTTTACCACTATACGCTGCCCAAACTGGCGGCGAGCATGGCACATTTGACACCGGGGATGAAAAACCGGGCATTGAGCGAAGTTTTCGGAGCGACCGGCTGGACGTGCGGAGCATTCAATATGCACGCGATCCTCAATCTCTGTCAGGCAAGCGGGGTGAACTACTTTATTCCCCATGCGTTTTCCATGTCACTGCCGGATCATTTCGCCAAACAGCACTCCAGAAAAGCCGCTGCGGGTTCCTACACTCCGCCGGGGTACTGCCTGCGCTATCTGCCGCCGAATTTCCATACCGGCGGATTCAACCCGCAGTTTGAGATATTCGGCGAAATCATCCGTTGTGCCCAGAGGGTTTCCCATCTGACCGCCAATGCCATCCATCAGCCCGATGCGGCAATATATTACAATGCGGAATGCGACTGGATGAATTGCGGAAGGTATCAGAATTTGGACGATATCACCATGACGCTCACGCGCAGCGGTTATGATTACGATATTCTGCCGCTGGATGCGCTGGCAGTTGCGGATTTGAGCGAAAAGGGGTGTTTCCGGGTCAACCGGGAGAAATTCCGTACACTGATCGTGCCGGGAGCGGAAGTGCTTCCGGCAAAATTGCTGGAAATCTGCCGGAAATTCGCCGCCAACGGAATCTCGCTCTGTCTGGCAGGGGAAATGCCGGAATATACCGAATGCGGCAAAGCAGAAGATCCCGGCTGGATAAAAAGTTCCGTTGCCGGAGTGCCGGAAGCATTGCGGCAAATCTGTCTGCCGGGCTTCCGGATGGCAGAAAATTACCCGGATCTGCGCCACTATCCGCTGATTGATGAAGAAGGAAACCGTCTGATCGTGCTGTTCAACAGCGGAATAGCGGAACTGCCGCTGCGCTTCAGAGAAGCCGGGATGATCTACGATCCGTGGCGCAACAAATCATACCATCTGGCATCAGATGTCCAAGTGCTTCTGCCGGGTCAGAAACTGCTGGTATTCTACCCCGGGATATCCGGTGGAGAGCTGCCGGAATACCCGGAACAACCGGCAAAATGGGAGAAATTGCAGCTCAATTACCGGATTTCGATGAAAGAAGCCGGGAGCGGAGAATTCCGGGTGTTGCGGGAAAATTCCCGTCCGGTCAATCTTCTGAAAGAGGAAAAACTGACCCGGTGCTGTGCGGAATTCAAGTACGAAGCGGAGTTCGATTGCGAAAGAAGCGACCTGCGGATGCTTTTGATACCCAATCCCGGCGATGCTGCGGAAGTGCTGATCAACGGCAAAAGCTGCGGATTTTCGCTGGGGGCGAACAGCCGTTTTGACATTGCCGGGATGGTGAAAAAGGGCAGAAACCATCTGGTGATCCGCACATTTGACAATCCGTCCTACGTTGACCGCAATGGTGAGGATCACATCGGCTATGGAGCGTGGTTTCCCTTGCAGCTCCACGGCTTTACCGGCGAATTGCAGATCGGCTGATCCCCGACCGCTTACCGGCGAACTTGACACGGCTGAAACGGCTGAAACGGCTCATCCCGTTTCAGCCGTTTTCCGTATATACAGGCATTTGACGGCAAAAAGCAACGTGGAGGACTTGCCCTGTCAAAAGTTCGTTATTTGAATTTGAAAGGCAAAGATATGCAAAAAGTTGATTTTTTCAGATATTTATAGTATTTGCCTGTTGTTTCCAAATTTATATATAAATCTCCTTCTTTGATAAAGAATATATTACAACTTTTATCGTTAGAGATGATTTGTTTTTCCGGAGATATTTTACAATTAAAGCGTTGGGAGTTTGTCCAAATCTCTTTTCCGGATTTCCCGCGGTAGACCAATTGAGCATGAAACTCACTTTGGGGTTGATCAAAATAAATCAACAGTAATGCACATTGACTTTCATTTTTACTGAAATGATACCATGGCTTACTGATTTCCACAAGCGGAAAAGTTTGTATA
>SUWL01000070.1 GCA_015061495.1 Lentisphaerota bacterium | reverse complement strand
GAAATTAAATAACGGCATCCACGGGATCAATGCATTGGAATTATAATTTATCAATCCGATTTGCAAACCGCCAGTTGCTTGATTTACCAACCCGATTTGGATTCCATTCCCCATGGTATCGCCCATTGGACCGATATTGATCAGTCCAAGCATGAGACCATTGTTTCTATGGATCATATTCGCAGGGGCAATGGATACGCCATAATTGTCTCCCATCACCATCCATATCCCTGATATTGAAATGCCGCAATGTTTTTTCCAGGCAAAATTGGCAATGCTGGCATAACTGAACCCATAAACATTGTTGGGAAAAGTACCAAGCCACAACGCTATATTTATACCATAAATATCGGATCTATCGTCGAACAACGAAACTGGCACACAGGAAAGTTGTATCGGAGTCCATGATGCAGAAAACAAATGAAAACAATGAGATTCTTTTTTTGTATCTGCTATCGTCGTTTCAGTCGCATAAGTTATGTTGCATATACTGAATACTATAATAAGCAAAATTACAGAAAAGACTGATTTGAATTTTATCATATCTGTTCCCGTTTAATAAAAAGGTTTTATTAAAGAAATAAGAAATACAACAAGGATAATCCAACTCATCCATAGTGTCGGATAAAGCAACAGCCATGCTGCAAAGATAAATGCTCTCCAAATCATTTTTATAGGGAATTTCCATATTGTTATACTGCCAAAAACAAGTATAAATGCAGCCGCAATGAAATATCCCCAGTAAGCAGCTGCATAACACAGCCAAAACGCAGTCTCATTATTGCAATAAAAACAGAGTAAATACAACCATGGAATAAATACTGTGATCAGCACGGACACCCCGGTTATCCAAAGGTTCCGTTTCAGTTTATTTGAAGATTTTTCCATGAGAGTTTTCCTTTCAACAGTTAATATAACAGAGCAAGGTACTTATTGCAAACAGAAAAACTCGCATTTTTCATTTTCTCATCATATGAGCGAAGCGAATGCTTCATAGCTGAATGAAATGGCTCGCCGCGGCGTAATGAAATGAAGACGGGAGCTGCTTCATATTTGCGAAAGCAAATGCTTCAGCCGTCTTCGCCCTGCGGGCTACGCCGTGCCAAGTCTGGCAAGGCGTTTTTATGAAGCACTTTGTGTCTTGCACGCCTCCGGCGTGTCAAGCACACAAAAGTATGAAGCGCAGCTTACGCTGCATGAAGCGGCACTGCGTGCCATGAAGCGCAGCCTTTTCAGGCTTCATGTTTTTTTGCCCAAAATTTGGGCAAAAAAATGGTCGGGATAGGGAGATTCGAACTCCCGACCTTTTGTCCCCCAGACAAACGCGCTAAACCAGGCTGCGCTATATCCCGATCATGTTACCTAATATATACCCGGATTTGGAATATTTCAAGTCCTTTGGTGGAAATTTTGCGATTTATGGTGTATTTTATAGCCATGGACAGAAAAATTTACCTTACCGCCGGAATTTTCGGCATGTGCGGCGGAGTTCATGCCGCTTTGAAAACCCTCGAAGATCTCGTTGATTCTTCCGCAGGGCAGGGGATTTCTGTATTCCGGGAATTGGTGCATAACCGCACGGTGACTGCCGCTTTTGAAACTCGCGGTGTCACTTTTGCCGAAAATATCCATGATATCCCCGCCGGATCGACTCTGGTCATCGGAGCGCACGGAGTTTCTCCGGAAGTAGAACGCGCTCTGCGTGAAAGAGCGGCGGTTTGCCTGGATGCGACCTGTCCGCTGGTGAAAAAACTTCACCGGATCGCCGCCGGATTGGATGCGGATGAAGAGCTGATCATTTTTGGCAAAAAGAGCCATCCCGAGGTGCAGGGGGTTTCCGGACATGCCGCCACTTCGCATCTTTTTATTATCTCCTCGGCAGATGAAGCGGAAAAACTTCCTTTGCTGTCCCGTCCGGTATTTATTTCCCAGACTACGGTCGATCACCGCGAAGTAAATGCGGCTCTGGAGGTGTTGAAAAAACGCTTCCCGTATATCCGGATCTGTTCCGGGATCTGCGATGCTTCCCAGAAACGGCAGGAAGCCGTTATGGAACTCGCTGCTCAAGTCGATGCCGTATTGGTGATCGGTTCGGCGCACAGTTCTAATGCCAAACGTTTGCGCGAAATCGCGGAACGTTCCGGTGCGGCGGCGTTTCTCATTGATTCTGCTGCTGATTTGACCGGCGGGATGCTGGCGTTTGACCGTATCGGAGTTACCAGCGGGGCAAGTACCCCGCAGTCCCTTTTTGACGGAGTGCTTGCTGCATTGGAAAATGCCGGTTTTGTCAACGGCAAAAAACTTGAAGCCTGATCACTTGCCGTCGCTGAAAAACGGGTTGACTGCGATGTAATTCAGGGCGATTTGCGGTACTTCCTTTTCGTTGTCTGCTGAAAACGTGACCGTCACTTCCGGCTTGTCCGGGATGAAAACCATATATCTCCGATTGATACAAATGGATATTTTTTGTTTGGCAAGAGGTATGAAATTGCTGTCCTGAAGAATTTTGGCATCGGATATTTCAATATCAAGTTTTATTTTCCGCCGTTGGAAGTTCCGTTTGGTAACCGCGTTACGGTCAGCATACATGCAGGATAAAGTATATGCTTTGCCGGGAGTCAGATTTTTCAACGTCTGGCTCAAGCGCGGCTTGACCGCGGCCCGGCAATCAAGCAGGGCGAAGGTATTTCCCGCGCCAGCAAGTCCGCGGCTCCGCTGAATTTTGCCATACCATTTGTTTTTGCCGGCGGCAACTGCAGAATTATGTTTCCAGCCGGTCAAGCCGTCGGTAAAATCCGGATTGACCAGATGACCGGGAATGAATTTATATCCGTATTGCGCGGAAAGCATTTCGGTTTTGCCTTCAATGGCATAATGACGGATCAGCCGCAGTGCCCATCTCATCGTCTCTCCGCTTGCCCGGTGCGCTCCCCAATAACCGATCCCACCAAGTCCATCACATGCGGGATCGACCGCCGCCGCATTCAAGAGCATATCCAGATAATATTTGAAATCCTGTTCCGGATAATTGGCCATGGAACGGAAAGGCGGTTCACTGCTGAGATCAAAAACCGCACTGATCCGATCCCACGTTTTGGGCATCGTATCGCGGTAGATGCTGATATGACCGACCATCTGGCGGACTGAATTTTCAGCATCTGCTGTTGTCGGTCGGCTTTTTTCGTAACTTTCATGCAGAATTCTGCCTCTGCCGCCGGAAAGGTTGACCGCAGCCGAGAAAAACGCTTTATAAGCATCCGGAACCGGTCCGCAGGTATAGGTGTATAATAATTTATTTTCCGGATTTTTGTATTGCTGAAAAAGCGTTGCATAATCATCAAAAGTCCGGCGTTCAAAAGCGTAATCCATTTCGTCCAGTGTCGCTCCGTGCTGATCGGGCAGATTCAGACGGCTTTCCGGCGCATTCAGTTTGGAAAGCATATATTCAACACCTGCTTTTCTCAGCTGGGAGATCGAAAAATTGGTCAGAACGATATGTTTTTGCTGCTGCATTTCCGCCATTTTTCCGGTTCCGCAGTTGAAAGTGGTGATCGTGCCTGCCATGTGTTTGCTGATGAATGTCTGATCCGGATTTTCTCCGCCGATGGGGCATTTTTGAATCGGGAAAAAGGAAATTTCCGGTATCAGGCGCACTGTGAGAGTACCTTCACCTTTGACTGCCGCGACCGTATAAGTGCCGGGTTCAAGCAGACGGAAACACTCCATATCCGGGTATGCGGGGGAGAGCAGATTTTCTCCGGCAAGCGTAAGTTCGGCATTTTTGTCATCTGATTGGAAGCGGAAATAGAGCCAGCCGTATCTCGGATTTACTACAGTTCCTGTTTTGCCGGGGCGCAATTTGACCGGCGGCAGTTCTGTCACCAGATTATTAAGTTTTCTGGAACCTGCCGGCAGGGCAGGGGATCGAACGATACGAATGGGGTAATGCCGCTGGTAAAAACTTGTCTGTCCGCCGGAGAAAAGTTCGATTTCCAGAATATCTTCGCCCACGGGCAGATTTCCCAGATCAAAGCGGAGAAGATTGTCCGAAAAGCGCGGATGATATACTTTGCCGTTCTTTTTTGACCGTACTGTGCAGCGCATATCCGCAGGTTTGCACGGGGCTGGACCAAGCCAGTAAAAATCCACTTCCTGCTTGGAAAACGGAATATACCGGAGGACAAATCCCGGCACCAGATCTGCTTTCATACTTTGAAAACAGTCGGCAGATTTGGTTTTCGCAATTTCGTTGAGCGGTTCCAATTTCAGATCCGCAAGATCAAGTTGTTGACATTCGCCGCCGACTTTCAGTACGCTTTCGACGCGGTCACCGTTTTTTTTCTTTCCGGATTGGAAAACAAACTCATACACAAAGTGTTTCCATTCCGGTTGATCGGCAGGAAACGGGAACAGCATTTTTCTGGCAAAATAGACACCGCACTTTTGAGGATCGGCTTTTGTGCTTCTTACCCAGCCGGACAGTTTATATTTGCCGCCGACTGCCAACGTCACTCCCTTTTGCCGGAGAGTGAAGTTCTTTATCAGGCGGATGAAATTTTTGCCGTCAGGGCCGCCGGAAGTCATATACTCGGCATCGCCGGTCATATTATTGTTGTAAAAAGCCCACAACCTTGGATATTTTGAACTTCCTCTGACAAATTTGCCGTTCAGGATCAGATTTTCCGAACCGTGCAGCAGCAGAGAAAGCAGCACAAGACAAGACAACCAGCTTATTTTTTTCATCTTTCAACTCTCGGTTTTACGGAAGTGGCGCGGTTGCCAGATAACTGTCCGTCTGCGGTGAGTAGTAATAGGCTAATTTACCGATCCGGTCCTCAAGATTGGTGGATATCCGATGCAGACGGCGCATCGTTTCCGGGCCATATTCTTCGACATGGCCATCTAGAAAGGAGAAATTACACTTCGTGTTTTTTGCATGCACCACTGCCGGACGACCGGCCTTGGTCGAGCTGTTTTGCGGATATAAATACGAATTCGCTTTCTTCGTATCATTGCGGTAGGAACACCCGTAAGTAACTGTTATCGTGGTGTCCGTGATATTTTTTATACTGTACACCCACGGCGCACTGCTGTATGACCAGCCGCCGTACGCGCTGTCCGCCACGTTTGAAAGTTTTTCACCGGTAACCAGTGCCGGACAGTAAAGCTGCCGGCCATTGTCCGTCAATCCCATGTCAATGAACTTTTTAGACCATCTGTCCACCCCCGGGATCTTGGTCGAAGAGGTATTCCACGCCGCCCAATAATATTCATCCGAATAGTTGCTGCTGATAAATGATACCTGCTTGAGATTGTTCTTGCACTCCGTATCACGGGCCCTTAATCTGGAATCATTCAAAACCGGCAGCAGGATCGCCGCAAGGATGGCGATTATTGCTACGACCACCAGCAATTCTATTAAAGTAAATGCGCTCTTGGGAAGAGGGGAAAAACTTCTTTCCACGGGAAAAGAGGTTTTTCCCCTCTCCCCAAACCCCACTTCCCTTTTCAAGAAAAGCGGGATTCTTTGGGACATATATTGTCCGAGCCCCAGCGAAGAAAAGGACGAGTTTTTCCGCGACCCGCCGAGCGGGCGAGAAAAAAAGTTTTCCCTTTCCCCCGCGCCCCCTTTCTCTTTCAAAAAAAGCGGGATACTTTTGGATGACAGATCATGCCCCGCCGTGCGGAAAAATTTTTGCTCGAAAAAATGCAATGATGACAGAGTACTGCTTACGAGTAATTCGATCAAAGTAAAACTTTTCCTTTGCCGGTAAATGATTTTGTCTGTGTTCATGATCCATTCTCCTTTCTGAATGTTGGCGGTCATTTCGACTCTTCCGGAGCAAAATAAGGATGCACTGAAATCTGATTGACTGTAAGCATTGAACCTGCCGGAGCCTGGGCGTTGCTGATCGTCAGCTCTGCCTGATCGCTTTCGGCTTGGAAGAATACTTTGGTGACGTTGGGGCGGGCAGCATCTTTCAGTCCGCCGGAGGGATTCTGTCCCTTATGCTGGACCGTACGGATGATTTTGGCATTGGTCAGTTTGAAGTCGATCGGCAAAACTTCCACCGAGGGCTGTTTTTTTACTACTTTAAGATAATCTGCGGTAAAGAATTTCAGACAGTAGGTTTTGCCCTTGACCAGATTTTTGACCGGCTGGGAAATGGAGGATACCTGATCGCTGGTTTTATGGAACAAGACCAGCCGATCGCCGGTATTATCCCATGCCGGGCTGTGCAGGACCAGCGTGCCGGTGCCGAAATTCGGGTAACTTTCCAAAACGGCATTGCCGCTGGTTTTCCAATATTTCAGACCTTCTTCAAAGCTGCCGTTCTGCAGGTGGCCGGAAATATAGCTGTATCCCAATTTTTTGGAGAGCATTTCGGTATTTCCTTCCACGGCGTAATGGCGGAGCAGCGCAAAGCTCCAGCGGACGATCTCTTCGTCAGCGGCGTAAGTTCCCCAGAAACCGATTTTGCGGAGACCGTCGAAATTCGGATCATTGGCGGTCATATACAGCGACATATCCAGGAAATATTTGAAGTTGACTTGCGGATAGTGATCCAGAGAGATGGACGGATGTTCGCTGAAATTACCGAAAGCCGGACCGGCATAGTATGCCAATTCTCCGAAAGAACTGTGCAGAAGACTCCAGAAGCGGCTGTTTTCTTCCAGACGGTTCCGGTGTCTTTCTTCCGAATCCAGCGAACGGTTGTAAAGTTCAAATGCGACCCAGTTTTTCGTACCCTGCGCGTTGATGGCAGCGGAATATACTGCTGCAAACGAGGGAGTCAACGGGCCGGTCATATAGGTCATGATGGTCTGATTTTTACGGTTGCTGAGCCGCCGCATGGTGTAGGCGTAGGTGTCCAGCACCGGCGGATACCAGCCTTCGACTTCGTCCATGGAAACTCCGCTGCCGTCGGATTTGTGGAGATCCAAAGTGGTTTTGAAGCGTGCCAGCATCACATCACCGTCGGTGATATCTTCGGTGCGTTTTTTTACGCTGAACGGGGCAAGATAACGCCGTCCCATGTTCTTTAATTCGGCTCTTTCCTCCGGAGTCATGCTGCCGACATTGAGCGAGGTCATGGCTTTGATCCAGTATTTTTTTGCAAAATCCCAGTTATATCTGCCGTTGCCGGTTCCCCGCGGCGAGGAGAGTGCGTAAGTCATCATATCCGGGACGAGTCTGACGATCAATTTACCGGAACAGCCTTTGACCTGCAATTTATATTTGCCCGGTTCGAGTTCGCTGAACGTTTCCTGATAAAGGGTTTTATTGTTGAATAACTCTTTGCCGTCCAACAGGATCTGGAACGTTCCTTTGGGATCTTCCGGAATGAATTGGAAAAATACCCAGCCCGGGCGGTGGTTCACCGCCGTGAATTGGAAATCATTTTTGACATTTCCGCTGAATAATTCCGAGACCATGTTGTTTTTGCGCACTGCATTGGCAGCCGGTTCCGGAATGTCAACGACCCGGATGCGGAAACTGTCCTGAAACAGCAGGGTATTGTCGGATTTGCGGATAAGCCGGACATCGATGGCGTGCATGCCTTTTTTTACAAATTTATTCAAGCTGACCCGGAAACGCTCTTTGCTGAACGGAACAGTGATCTTTTTATTCGTTTTCTGATTTTCGATTTCGCAGATGACGTTTTGGGGATCGTCAGAGAATTTCCCCACCCAGAAAAATTCCAGTTCCGGTTTCTTTGCCGGAATAAACTGCAGATGGGTCAGCGGGATCAGACCGGGACGGACGTGATCGATCGCCGACAACGATTCCCGCCGGGTCTTTTCCTCGATGGGGATAAGAGAAATATCGCTTACGTCGAGCTGTCCGCCTTCGACTTCCACCAGCACAACGACATTGTAGTAGGGATAGTTGGGTTTTTCTTCAGTGGTCAGAGAGATCACCTTTTCGATTTTGGTCCATTCCGGCATATTTTTCGGAAGTCCCACAATGGCATTTTCACCTTTTTTGCCTCTTTTGAGTTCCAGCACGGGGAAAGTGCCGGTACCCACCCGGATACCGGAAAGTTTCGCTTTCAGGTCTTTGGTGCGGAAGTACGCTGAAAGAATATAAGTTCCTCCCCTGCGCAGTTTCAAATTGGTCTGGACGATATGCGCCGCTCCCCGTTTGGTTTCAGTGGGAGTCGGCGAATTTTGGTACTGCGGATGTCCGGGATCGGAAAGCCGGATGAACGGCAGATTTTCCGGGCCGCCGTCTTTGAAATATTCCACCTTGCCGCCGGTCTGGTTGAGAAAGAGCCAGTACGGAGGAAAGGCGTGATTTCCGGTTTGAAAACGGCCGTTGACAATCAGGTTTTCCTGCGCATCGGCAGAAGAAAAGAAGAATGCCAGTGAAAGTGTGGTGAGCAGAATTTTTGCAGTAACAGCTGCAAACGACATTTTTTTACGGAAAATCATGGGACCTCCTTGGTTTTATGTTGCATACTTAATTACGCTGAATACATATCATACAAGACTTTTACTTTATCCGGAGGGTGCCGGCAAAAAACGTTCGCAAAGCACCGCCGGAGAATTTTTTACCGCAAATCGACAATTATTGCCGTTTGCTGCAAAAATCCGCATCCACATACCGAAAACGGTTTTGGGCAGTGATCCCATGTTCAAAATGTTCCAGAATCAGATCCACTGCTGCAGCTCCGATTTCCAGATAAGGCTGGCGGATCGTCACGATCCGGGGATCGGGAGCAACAGCATCAAATCCGCCGATATGGATCGGTTGTCTGATGTTGTTTTTTTCCAATACATTGAGCAGCTCCCGGGCAAATTCATCATTGTAACACCAGAAGCCGTCCGGCAGAACTTTTTGCCGGGATACCGCTTCCTGCAAATTTTCCGGCTGAATCCACTCTTCCGGCATTTCCAGACCGTGTTCCTTGAATATCTGCATCATAGAATCTGTTCTCCGGTGGGCGAAATAATGAAATTCCCGTCCGGGATTTTTACTTACGCGCGGAGCAATGATCCCCAGAGAATGCACTTTTTGCTGCTTGAAATATTCTGCCATATCATTTGCTGCCTGATCAAAACGGCACTGGACAGAACCGATATGGGGCAGGTCGACTTCCCCCGCCAGAGCGACCTGCGGTATTCCGGTGTAATGGAATAATTCAGACAGCATCTGATCATTGTCGATCATTCTGTCGCCCAGCAGCAAGGCTCCGGTCAATCCGGAAAAGTGAGTATTGATAAAATCTTTGCGTTCTTCTTCTGGGGTGTCCGACGGGGGCAGTTCCAGAAGCAGTACCGCATAACCTTTTTCGGCGGCCCGGTCAAAGATACCTTTGAGGTATTGTATGGTATTTTTTCTGTATTCGATAAATTGCGAAAATCTGCAAGGAATGACGATTCCGATGGCAGGCAGATGGCCTTCCAGTTTTTTCCGGGCGGAAATATTGGGGATAATGGATTTATTGGGCTGGCGGCGGACAATGCCGGAATCCAGTAATTCCTGATACGCTCTGTGAACGGTACTGCGGTGCAGTTTCAGGCATGAACATAAAAATCTTTCCGAAGGCAGAACATCATATTCATCCTGATTCATCGCTCTTATAAGACGGCGGAGTTCCCGAATCAGTTGAATATGCAGCGGTTCGGCAGATTCTTTGTCAATGCAGATTTTGGAACAATCAAACATACCATTTTCTCCGGAATTTTTCTCTGGTGTGATATAACGTACCACAGAAATAAATGAAAGTCAAGAGCAGTTTGATATTTTTTTTCAGTTTTTTATTATTTGCGCCGAAATGGTGATAAGGTGGAAATAGTGTTCCGGTATAAAAAAATGCGGAATGGCTTGAAACCATTCCGCAATCGTATTTACTGCTTACAGAGAAGCCGCGATCACCGCCTGACCGTGGCGTTTGAATGTTTCATCCGGAATATGGATGGCAACCTTGAGTTCGGGGAACTCTTCTTTAAGCACCCGTGCCGCTTCGTTGATGATCTCGTCGCCGCCTGCTCCGCTGGAAACTCTGCCCAGCAGCAGGAGGTTTTCCAACTCGTAAAAATCGGCATAGTGGGCAATGGCATATCCCAGATAGACACCGACGGAACGGTAGATTTGCGAAGCACGCGGATCATTTTCACTGCGGGCTTTCTGCACCAGTTTGAGGATTTCCGGAAGCGGGGTGCCTTCCGGGAAATCGAATCCGGCGGGTTTGACCAGTCTGCCGACCGCCTGCTGGGAGAGATACATAGCACCGACTCCGGCATCTCCGCTCCACTCGTCCCGGGGCGGATTTTCTTCCCGGTAGTCAACCGGAGCGAACGCCAATTCGTTGAGATAGTCGGTCAAACTGCCCTCCGGCGTGACGTAGCCGACGGCTTCACTGGTTCCCATAGCCAGACCGATCAGCGCATTTTTCTCCAAACTTACAGCACCGGCAAGGGCGGTAACTTCGCCGTCATTGAGAACCACAAAGGGGACTCCGGGGAATTCTTTGGCGATTTCGAGGAAGATCGGCTGGACTTTGATTTTGAAGTCCGCTTCGGGGATGCCGCGGAAAAGTGAAGCGATCCGGGGCTGATTGTCAACATAGACTCCGGCTGCAGAACCGCCGATAGCGTCGATTTTCGGCAATTTTGCTGCGGCGCGGCGCAGGGAATCCAGAATGCCTTCCCGGTGATAGTTGACATCTTTCTGGAAGTATGGATCCCAGACGACCTCTTCGCTGTGGACGGCTTTGCCGTCGATGACTGCTGCGCACTTGCGGTCGGAACCGCCCAAGTCGAATCCGATTCGGCAGCCTTCAAAATTGCCGCCCAGTTTGACGGAGATCTTCTTTTCCGGAGCGGCCTGGCTGTAATCGCAGGATTTCACTTCAAATTTGCTGCCGTAAATACGTTCGCCCATGACCTGATAATCGAAGGCACGTTCGCCGTTTTCGGAATAGACTTCCGCCAGTTTTGCGGCGACCAGCGGAGCTCCGGCGATGGTGACGGTTTTGCCGCCGAATGCCCAGAGCATGAATTTGACGATGCGTTCGACATAGCGGAAGTTCAGGTCGAGATTTTCCGCTGTATCGGCGAAAATTTTACTGTCAAAACGGGAAACTGCGCCGTTGGCACGTTCCAGCGTGATGGCGATATCGATGCTGTCACTTTCGGCGGCGGCAAGTTTGCGGAACTCCCGGTTCCAGAGGGCAGCGGGGACGAATTGGGGGTCAAGTTCCGGGACGATACGGCTGTTGACTTGAATTTTTTTCATAATTAAGTTCCTGATTGATAAAGACAAAACTTCCGGAGAAAATCCTCCGGAAGTTCTTATTATTGGACCTCAACGGTAAGCTTCCCACTTGGGATCGTTTTCAAAGACTTCTTTGTAGAAATCTTTGAGTTTCAGATCTGCGGCGGCAGCTTCATCGAGGATGATGACCGTATCCGGGTGCAGCTGCAGAGCGGTGGAACTGATCATGGCGGTCATGGGTCCTTCGATGGCGGCAGCGGCGATCGCGGCTTTGCGTTCGCCGGTGATCAGCTGCAGAACTTTTTTCGCATCCAAAACGGTTCCGACACCGGCGGTGTAGGCACGGCGGGGCATGGATTCGGGGGGATTGAAGTAGATCTTGTTCTGCTCGTAGGTGGTGTTATTCAGATAAGCCACATGGGTGCGGCTGGAGAAGCTGGTGCCGGGGTCGTTGAATCCGACGTGACCGGATTTGCCGATACCGACCAGCCAGAGGTCGATACCGCCGGCTTCGTCGATGGAATCATCGTAACGGGCGGCTTCTTCTTCCTCGTTTTCGGCAAGGCCATCGGGCAGATGGGTATTGCGGATGTCGATATTGACGTTGTTGAAAAGGTGTTTATTCATGTAGTAGCGGTAGCTCTGGTCATGTTCCGGAGCCAGACCGGCATATTCATCGAGGTTCCAGGAGCGGACTTGAGAGAAATCGACTTCGCCGGCCTTGTTGAGGCGTGACAATTCGGCGTAGACATTTTCCATGGTGGCGCCGGTGGCGAGTCCGAGTTTGAATTCCGGTTTGGCGTTGATCGCATCGGCGATCATACGGGCGGCGAGTTTTTCCGCATCGGCGGAAGTTTTGCAGATGATCACATCCATGATATTCACCTCTGATGTTTAGGGTTGCTCTTTTCTGACAGATAATAAAATATACCATAGAACTGTATTTTTACAATGAATTTTTCATCATAAAACATGTACTTTTCTGATTAAAGATCATATTTCACGGTTGCCCCGGGGGCGGTAACTGCGCCCGGTGAGAGTTTTCTGCCGGGGTATATGGAGGTGTTGATACCGGTGTGTACTCCGTCACCGATGACCGCTCCGAATTTTCTCCGCCCGGTATCCAGCAGGACTCCACCGGCCATCGACCGGTGATTACAGTTGTCATGGCGCAAATTGGCAATGATCGTGCCGGCACCGAAATTCACCCGGGAACCGATCACACTGTCGCCGGCATAGCTCAAGTGTCCGATGGCCGTGTTATTGCCGATAACAGAATTTTTTATTTCCACCGCCTGCCCGATATGG
>SUWL01000069.1 GCA_015061495.1 Lentisphaerota bacterium | reverse complement strand
GGAATGGTCATAGCCGATAAAGAATTTGATAAAAATTTCAAAAAAATTCAAAAATCGGCTTGATTTTAAACAAACCATCTCCGTAACTATCCGTACCCATCCGTACAAAACGCCAGTTCGCAATAACACAGCAACCCCGCCTTTGAATGCATTCCCGGCGTTTTTTTGCAGGGGGCATGCAAGCCAAAGCGGGATTTATTCGGGTGGACCGCAAAGATGCAATGAGCGTTTCCGGTTCTTATCTTTCCAGAAACGCCAATGCCTCCGGCAGTTCCCGGAAGTTGTAAATCACATAATCTGCTCTGGTATCCCGGTACTCCTGATCGCCCTGATTGGAACGGAAAAACACCGTTTTCATCCCTGCCTGACAGGCGCCGGAGATATCCCGGTACATATCGTTGCCGATAAACAGAACTTCTCCGGCATCAAGTGCCATTTTTTGCAGTGTCAGCTGAAATATCCGCAGATCCGGTTTGCGGAATCCGAGGTCACCGGAAACTGTCACGGTTTCAAAATATTTGTCCAGCCCCACCGATGCCATTTCCGCTCTTGCCCATGCGCTCTGTCCGTCCGTTACCGCTCCCATCCGGTAACGCGGACGCAGGGAATCAAGTACTTCGCCGACCCCGTCATACAGCTGCAGTTTATACCTTCCCGCCGCCCGGAAAACCCGGGCACATGCCGCCGCATCCGGGATCAGATCGCCGCCGATACCGGCAAAGATTTTTACCACATCAAATTCCGGGAACTCTTCAGAACTCTCATCTTTCTGCCGGTAAAGCCGGGTGAAATACTCTTCTTTCAACTTTTCCGGAGCAATTTTCACCCCGTAATAGTCCATAAAGTTGGCAGTGGTACGGTAGATGTTGTCATCGCTCTCGCTGGTGCAGATGTCACTCAATGTGCCGTTGATATCAAAAATCAGTGCCTTGAACATGTTTCGCTCCTTTCTAAAGTCAATATCGCTTCTCCGACCAGGTGTTTACGGTAATCCAAGGGCAAATAGCTGTTTCTGGCGATCCGCAGCAGATTCATCCCCATGTAAAACGGCAGCCGTCTGGTCACTGAAATAAAGGCACTGCCGCAATCGGGGAAATATCCGGCATATTCCCGCAGAAAACCGGAAATAAAAGGTTCGGCAGCATACTTGTTGCCGGTGTGACAGAGAAAATAGTGCTGCAATTCCCCGGTAACCCTGCCCACATCGAATACCCGGTCGGTACGCTGCATTTTTTCCAGATCAAAGGTGACGACCCGCCGCCCGTCGCCAAACAGAAAATTTGCCGGAGTGGCATCTCCATGTACCAGCACTTCCTGATCCTGATACATCTGCAGATCCTGACGGTAACTGCCGCACAAGGCTTGCAAACGGCTCTTTTCCGATGGCGACGGCAGAGTGCCCAGCTGAGTCAGAACCGCCTCAAAATAGCGGCAGACCTTATGAAAATCCACCATTACCGGCCGGGCGGATGAGTTATGCACCTGCGCCAGAAATTCAGCCAGTGCCGCCAATTTTTCCTGAAGCTGTCTGCCGCCGTTGCGGTAGATGGCATCGAGGATGACGGAATCCAGCGATCTGCCCGGACAATACTCCACCGTCAGCAGACAGTTCAGCTGTTCATTGCACCCCAAGGCTTTTGCCGCATAGCGGTTGCCGCCCATAAAGGTGCGGAATTCGCCGATATTGCGGTATTCCCGGTACATTTTATGCCGGGAGCGTTCAAAAGTATCTGCCCCGGGAGAGAAGTAGAATTTGCCGACCGCTTTGCACCCGGTAGCCCGGTCTTCGTAGATGTAAACGGCATGAGATGAACTGCTGCCAAATACCCGGAAACCCTCTTTGCCGCACGCGCCGAGCTGCGGCATGATCTCGTGTTTAAGATAACCGAAAAGCGGATCACTTGACGGCAGATGTCCCAAATACTGCATAACTTCCTCCCTGATACCATTATATGACAAGAAAGGAATTTTTCAATCTGCCAACGTCGAAAAAATTGGTTCATCGACGGTCGGTGACAGGAATACGCAGAAAAACCTTGTTCTCCGTAAGCCAGCCACGCCGGGAAACGCGCTGACCACCCGAATAAATCCCGCCTTAGCTTGCATGCAATTTTTGTGCAACAGTATGAGGCAAGGCGTGAGATTGCCCATAATGCAAAGCAAAAAGGGCGCCGGAGTTGGTGCCGGAAGCGGCGTGAGTGTCCCCCGGTGAAAAAACGCCGGTAAGCGTGCAAAGCGAGGGACAATATTGCTCTGATAACAGCAAGAGAAACAGATGGGAAAAATTATTTTGTTTCGGGGAAAAGAGTGTTGAAATCGAACTCTTTTTCCAGTATTTCCAGGCACTCTTTTTCCCGGCGGCGCATTCTCCGGCGGGGAGCCGGTGACAGATCATCTTCTCCGGCACTGTGGAGCAGGCCGTGAACGATATAAAGAGCCATTTCGTACGAATATCCTCCGGGGCGGCGGGCGCCTTCCCGGACGGCGGCATCCGGATTGATGATCAATTCGATCATGGTATCTCCGGGCAGGTAATCTTCTCCGCTGTCAAAATAGGAAAATGTGATCACATCGGTGGTTCCTTCATGTCCGACCAATTCGGCATTATAACGTGCCATACTGCGGTCATTGACAAAAAGCAGATTGAGATCCCATGCCGGATCGACCGGCAATCCGGCGGCGGCTGCGGCGGCGTGAGCGAACTTGCGCAATTCTTTTTTACCCGGGACAGGCAGTTTCCGGTTCTGCCACCGGGAGTGCAGAGAGATCATTTTTCAGGTTTCCTCTTGTAAGCGATGCGGCTGTGATTCAAACTTATCAGGTCGGCGATGAAACGTTGCCGCACCAATTCCAACTCTTCAAGCGTGATAGTCGAATTACGCAGCTGACCGCCGCGTATCCGGTGGGTAAAAATATCATTCACGAGTTTTTCGACCATTTCATCTGTCGGCTTATTCAGCGACCTGCTGGCCGCTTCGCACGCATCTGCCAGGGCGATGATGGTCAACTCTTTGCCGACCGGAGGTTTACCCTTGTAACGGAAATCAGCTTCTTTGATCGTTTGCGGGTGTTCCTGATTCTGTTCCAATGCGCGCTGGTAGAAAAACGATATCAGATCGTCGCCGTGATGGGTGGCGATCGCTTCGCGGATAAAGCTGTTGAGCCGGTGTTCCCGTGCCATTTCCAAGCCGTCAGCCACGTGGCTGCAGATTCTGGAACAACATTCTGACGGCGACATATTTTCATAATTCTGTGGGCTGTCGACGTTGTTTTCGACGAAGTATTCCGGGTGTTTGAGTTTGCCGATATCGTGAAAAAGAGCCCCGACTTTGGCACGGGCGGCATTGGCGCGGATCTCCCGGGCGGCATCTTCGGCGAGGGTGGCAACGGTCATGCTGTGAAACATGGTTCCCGGAGCGTTGCGCTTGAGCTGTTCCAGCAGCGGGTGGTTGAAATCTCCCAGTACCATCAGCGACATGGAGGTATCCACATTGAATACCAGTTCAAATATAAATATTGCCAGCAGTGCAGCTACACCGCAGAAAAGGGAGTTCGCCAGCAGTGTAATGGTCAGATTTTTCAGCAATACCGGATCATCTTTGAATGAATATATGATATCGCAATTCACCAGTGCGGTAAGCAGTACACCGCCGAAAAATATCCGGACGAAAAAACTGCGGTAGTTGCTGACATTGCGGATGACAAGCGCCAGCAGCGAAGCAATGGCAAACCAGCGGATGACCAATTCAAACGCGCGATCCGGCATGACCATCATCGCCGTGATGGAAGCGATCACAAAGCCGGAAAATACCGCCGTCCGGTTTCCCAGCAATGCCGAAATCAGTGCCGCACCCAGCGGTATCGGCATGAGGAAAAGTATCAATTCATGCTCCGGCAGTATCCCGCGGCTGAAAAGGAATAAAAATATCTGCAACGCGGCAAAATTGATCAACAGCGATAAAATCACCGAAAATCCAGCAATATTGAAATGGCGCGGTGCCCGGAAGATCCCCGGATAGGTGCGGTAAAGGAAAAACAGTGCTGCCAGCAACAATATGAAACAGATCAGCAGCTGTCCGCCCAGCAATGCCATTCCGTATCCGGCAGGCAGGGAGAGTTTTTCAGCGTTGAGCATATCGATATGTTCGGCGGTGATCAACTGTTTCTTTTCAAGGATCAAATCGCCGCGTTTCCTGGATTTAACCACCGGTTTGACGGCATTGGCAGCGGCATCGGCATCGGCAGCTGTGGCGGCCTGATCAAAAATGAGATTGCCGTGTCCCAATTGTTTTTGAAAGTCATCAATGAATTTCTGGCGCTCCGGATCTTTCAACTCCAGATCATCTGCGATCCTGGCGGAACAGCTTGCTGTATCTTCCGGAATTTTATTGTACTTCCTCCCGGTGGAGATGATGATCTGTACTTCTCTGCCGGCGGGGATATTATTCCGGGAATCGATGATGCCGAGATTGAGGATCTGGTCAAAAAGTTTCGGATATTTTTTGCTTTTGTCTGCGGCAAAAAACTCCTTTACTTTATCGGTGATCTCCTGTGAACGCTCCGGGTCGATGCGGTAAATATATTTGCCCTGCGCCCGGGCGTTATGCTTGAGAGCATCGGTCATCTGCTGATCGGTGTAAAAGAAATCATTGCGTGCCCAGACCGCAAAAGGTGCATATTGTCCGGTACGCAATACGGACAGGTCCCGATGGCGGTCTTCAGAACAGAGCAGCAGCACCGAAGCGACGCTCCAGATCAGAACGACCACCAGAATGTAGGGGACCGGAGATGCGGCCAGAGCATCTTCAATACGCTCTCTTTCGAGCAATGATTTCGGGGACTTTTTATCCCTGCATGAAAAAAACAGTGATTTCCAACCCATGATTTACTCTTCTTTACTGCAATTATAAGCGTTGATGATCTTCTCCAGCAGGCTGTGACGCACCACATCTCCGGGAGCGAAAAAAACGAAACCGATTTCCGGTACTTTATCAAGCGTACGCAATGCCCTTTCCAGGCCGGATGCTTCATGTCTGGCAAGATCCGACTGGGACGGGTCACCGGTGATAACGCAATGCGAACCGAATCCCATCCGGGTCAGGAACATCAACATCTGTTCTTCGGTAGTGTTCTGTGCTTCATCCAGAATGATAAATGCGTTATTCAAAGTTCTGCCGCGCATAAATGCCAGCGGCGCGACTTCAATGATATTGCGGCTGATCAGTCCGGCTGCCTCTTCCTGCGGCATCATCTCAAACAGTGCATCGTACAGCGGGCGCAGATACGGGGAAACTTTTTCCTCCAGAGAACCGGGCAGAAACCCGAGTTTTTCTCCGGATTCCCTGGCGGGACGGGTCAGGATGATCCGGGAAACCTCGCCCTTGAGAAACATATTCACTGCCATTGCCATAGCGAGAAATGTCTTACCGGTTCCAGCCGGACCGATGCCGAAAACCATATCGTGTTTGCGGATCGCTTCGAGATAGTGCTTCTGTTTGGCAGAACGCGGCAGAATATCTTTTTTGCCGGGACCGACCGCAACTCTGGCATCCCACAAAGCCTTTACCGGTTCACTGTTTCTGCGCCGCAGGATCGTTTCCACATCGGAACGTTCCAATGTTCTGCCCCGCAGGATGAACAGTTCCTGCAGCTCCTGCAATGCTGCGACGGCAGCGGCAACCGGTTCTTTTTCGCCGGATACTTCGATCCAGTTTTCCCTGGCGGTCGCTTCGACGGTGAATACATGGCAGAAACGGTTAAGCAAGCGGACTTCATCCCCAGTGCCGACGGCACGCAGGGAGAAGCCCGGTTCAAAATAAAAACGCTCTGCTGCACTCATTGCGATGGCTGTCAAAGTTGCGGAATGATCAATTTCATTCCGGGAGAAAGCGTATGGGGATCTTTCAAAATATCAGTGTTGGCTTTGTAAATGATCCCGCTGTGACGGGCATCGCCATACATCTGCTGTGAAATGGAACCCAGTGTATCTCCGCCTTTGACCTCATATACTTTACTCAAAGTCGGGTCCGGAGGAGAAACCCGGTCATCCGCAGTTTTTTTGACCTCCTCGACCGGTTTGACCTCTTCGACTGTTTTTGTTTCCTCGACCGGTTTGACCTCTTCGACTGTTTTTGTTTCCTCAACCGGTTTGATCTCTTCGACGGGGTTTGCTTCCTCAACCGGCTTGATCTCTTCGACCGGCTTGGTCTCTCCGGCAGAGTTTTCTGCGGGATCGTCCATGGGGGTCAAATTGGCAGGCACGGAGGAAACCCGGGTTTCGGTATGTCCCTGAAATGTCCGGGAAGTGCGCGGCGGCGGTACATAATCCGGATAACTCTCACGGAGAATATCCTGCCACTGCTGCTGTTCGGGATTGAGCGGCTGTTCTGCCAAACGGGTATATTCGCAACCGGCGGCAAAAAGGAACAACGCCGCAACTCCGGCTGCTGAAATCAGATGTTTTCTCATAGCTGCATCTCCTGTCTGCGTTTTGTCAGTTTTCAAATTTTTTGAAAAGCATAGTACCGTTGTGTCCGCCGAAACCGAGGTTGCAGTTCATGGCGTAACGGACGTCGCGCTTGCGTGCCACATTAGGAGTGATATCCAGATCGCACTCCGGATCGGGATTTTCGTAGTTGATCGTCGGCGGGATGATCCCGGTTTCAATACTCTTGATACAGGCGATACACTCCAAACCTCCGGCGGCACCCAGTGCATGACCGGTGGTACCTTTGGTACTGCTGACGGCAACTTTATCCACGGCATCGCCCAGAGCGGCTTTGATCGCCAGAGTTTCGTACTTGTCATTGAGCGAAGTACTGGTACCGTGGGCATTGATGTAATCCAATTCCTCCGGGGCGATACCCGCATGGCGCAGAGCCATGCCGATGGCACGGGCACAACCATTGCCGTCCGGAGCGGGGCTGGTGATATGGTAGGCATCGGCAGTTGCTCCGTAACCGACGACTTCAGCGAGGATCGGTGCGCCGCGGCGGACGGCATGACCGAGTTCTTCAAGGACCAGTACGCCAGCACCCTCGGACATCACGAATCCGTCACGGTCACGGTCAAAAGGACGACTGGCGTGCAGCGGATCATCATTACGGGTACTCAACGCTTTAAGCGCGCAGAAACCGGCAAGACCCAGCGGAACGATGCTGGCTTCGGCGCCGCCGGCAACCATGATATCGGCATCATCGTGTTTGATCGTCCAGAATGCTTCACCGATGGAGTGGCATCCGGTGGCACAAGCAGTGACCATACCCATATTCGGGCCGCGCAGATCGTAACGCATGGCAACCGCACCGGCTGCCATATCGCTGATCATCATCGGGATCAGAAAAGGGGAAACCCGGTCGGGACCGCGGTCATTAAGCACGATGGATTCCTTTCCCATAGTGGCAAGACCGCCGACACCGCTGGAAACCATGCAGCCGCAGCGGTCGCCTTCGGCGCGTTTGCCCGGTTCGGCATCCAATCCGGCTGATTTCAGTGCTTCATAAGTGGCAATGACCGCATATTGAGTAAAAAGATCCATGCGGCGTGCTTCTTTCGCCGAAATGAAAGAATTGACATCCAAATTTTTGATTTCCCCGGCGATATGGGTGCGGTATGCGCTCGTATCGAAACGGGTGATCTCTCCGATCCCGCAACGTCCGTTTACCAATGCATCCCAGAAAGTCGGCACATCATTGCCCACACAGGACAGCACACCGTAACCTGTGACTACAACTCTGCGATTATCCATGTTATATTTGCCTCAAATACTAAAATTTTACCAATATTTCCGCATCGCCATTTACAGATACCGGAACATCGGCGGAGCAGGAAATTTCATAAATTACCGGAGCTTTCCGGATAAACAAGAGAAAAGGGCCACCAATCTGTTCGATCAGCGACCCCATTTTCAACGAAAACTGTTTATGCGTTGACCGCAATTATCAGTTCGCTTTGCTCTCGATGTAAGCGATAGCGTCGCCAACCGTGGTCAGACTTTCCGCTTCTTCATCGGGAATTTCAGCATCAAAGGCTTCTTCCAGAGCCATGACCAGCTCGACCTGATCGAGGGAGTCGGCGCCGAGGTCTTCGACGAATTTGGCTTCCGGAGTGACCTGATCTTCAGCAACACCCAACTGTTCGACAACGATTGCTTTCACTTTATCTGCGATTTCGGACATCTTTCTTTCCCTTTCTTAAATTGGTTTTAGAGTCCCAGACTTTCAACTTTAACGACACAAACTCTTGCATCTTCTATAATATTGCTTCTCAAGTGCAAAAAGTCAAGTGCTTTTTTATCCGGAATCGGAAATTTCCCGCAAAATTATTCCTTTTTCCGGATAAATAAGGTTAAATACACGTTCTGCACCTTTTCGCCGCAAATAAAAATTTCTCCGGCTTGAAAGGTTGGCAAAACAGTTGTATATTATTACAACACTTACTGCAATATATATTAGTATGCTGAAAAATTCAAGGGAGTATTTTTATGAAACGGGTATTTTTTTCCATTTCCGTGCTGCTGGCATGCTTTTTCGCCGGCTGCGAATCCTGCAATCCTTATAAGATCGCGGAAAAGAACATCAACAACGCCAAACAGCTCCGGCTTGAAATGACCAAAGCGGAGGTTTTGACGCTCATGGGCGAACCGCTGAAAGATGAACCATTCAATCAGCCGGATATCTGGTTCTACTACTTTGACTGCAACTGGCTGGACGGGCTGATCACCGAAGAGGAGTGTTTCCCGCTTGTTTTCAAGGAAGGCAAACTCATCGGCTGGGGAAACCGGTTCTACATCAACTGGCAGGCAAACCGCAAAAATGAGATCCCGACGGAAGATCTCCCGCAGAAAACCGTACAGGGAGATAAATAATCATGCGCTTTTTCAAACTTTGCACCGCCGTTTGTTCTCTGTTTGCTCTCGTTCTCACGGCGGCTCCGCTGAAAACCGGCAGCAAACTCGGCCAGCTGCCCTCTCCGAAGTTTCTGGACGGAACCGACCGTAATCTCAATGATTTCCTGGGAAAAAAATTTGTCGTCCTCTTCCTCTGGGAAAAAAATCCCGCTTCGCTGGCGGAGTTTTCCCAGGTGGTCAACCTCCACGCCAATCTCCGCGAACGCGCCGAATTTATCGGCGTCGGCATCGGCGAACATCAGAGTTTGAAAAATTTTCCCGGCGCCATCCGCCTGGGATTCCCGGTCAATTCCGATAACGGCGCGATCAAACAACTGCTTTGCCGTCCCGGCGATCCGATACCGCTGACCGTGCTGCTCGATAAAAACGGCACTCTGCTCTGGAGAGGCAAACTCCGCCAGCTGCCCGCTATGCTCAAACTGTGCGAAGATGGCAAATTCGACCTCAAAGAACAGATCCGCAACGAGGTTTTCGCCGACGAAGTCAATGAAGCTATCCGTAGTCAACAGCTTGACAAAGCCCTCGCCATGCTCCGCAAAGAGTATCAGGATCATCCGGAAAAATTCGAGCTGCTCCGCGTGCAGTTTTCCATCCTCAAAAAACTCAACCGCAAAGACGATGCCCTGAAACTGCTCCACGACGCCCAGGCAAAACACCCGATGGATTTCCGGCTCTTTGAAATGGAATACCTCTTTATCAATCAATTAGCCACCGATGCGGAATTCAAAGAGTTTTTTGCCCGGTTGAAAAAACAATTCGCCAAACGCCCGGAAGTCCTGATCGCTTTCGCCGTTGCCGAGAGCAAACTTCCCCCCGAAAAACTCAACCCCGCCGCCGTCCTCGATCTGGCTGCCGCCGGCTGGCACAAAGAGTATTTCACTCAACCCGGTGCCCGGGCTTCATACGCTCTGGAATACGCCATGATCATGCACATTTTCGGCAGAAACGATCTGGCTTGCGAATTGGCGGAAATCGCCTGCCTGGAGGCTGAAAAAATCCCCGCTCTGCTCAAAAAAGCCAGGGCCGCTCGCGATTATTACCGCAAAATACGCGATATATCGATCCCTGTTAAAGTATCGGACTTGAAAAAATAACTTTCTGAAGATATATTATAGTGAGGCAATTTGCGATAATTGCCTGAAACTGTTTTGTAACGCAGAGTTGGAAGCGGTTGGGTCCAACGGTTTTCCGGTAAAATTTGCGTGTGGAATTCGGTCGTTGTCAACTCCTGTGCATGAATGCAGAGAAGATGACAACGGGATTCCGCCTGCGGCATCCCGGAAAACTCGTGCGATCCGCACCGCATGATCCTCTGCAAAATAACCACCATATAAATAAGGATTATCATATTATGGGTGAAGAAAAGAAAATCGTTTTCCAACTGGATGATTCCAGAACTATGGAAATCTCCACCGGCAAAATGGCCGGTCTCGCCAACGGCAGCTGCCTCGTCCGGCTCGGAGATACCGTGATCATCGCCGCCGCATGCTCCGGCGAACCCCGCGAAGGCAGTGACTTTTTCCCGCTGCAGGTCGACTACCGGGAAAAATATTCCGCCGCCGGTAAATTCCCCGGAGGTTATATCAAACGCGAAGGCAGACCCTCTACCAAAGAGATCCTCACCTGCCGCATGATCGACCGCCCCATCCGTCCGCTTTTCCCCAAAGGCTTCTTCCATGAAGTCCAGGTGCAGTGCATGCTTTTGAGCGCCGACGGCGTCAACGATGCCGATGTACTCGCCATGGTCGGTGCTTCCGCCAGCTTGATGCTCTCCGACCTCCCCTTTGAAGGACCCATCGGTGCCGTCCGTGTCGGCAAAGTCGAC
Source organism: Lentisphaerota bacterium (assembly GCA_015061495.1). Lineage (GTDB taxonomy): Bacteria > Verrucomicrobiota > Lentisphaeria > Victivallales > Victivallaceae > UBA1784. Next base: position 1,846 of record SUWL01000069.1, on the reverse strand, counting down.
GGTCAGTACATCGTCAACCCCACCCGCGAGCAGATGGAAAAAAGTTCCCTCGAATTGATCTATGCCGGTCTGCCCGATCAGGTCATCATGATCGAGGGTGAAGCTGATTTCGTTTCCGAAACCGAAATGCGCGAAGCCATGTACTGCGCCAACGAAGCGATCAAACGCCAGTGCGCCGCCCAGATCGAACTTGCCAAAATCGCCGGCAGAGCCAAAAAAGAGTATCACTACTACCTCGTTCCCGAAGCTCTCCAGAACGCTCTGGAAAACTTCTGCGCCCCCACCATCGAAGCAACTTGCACCATCCCCGGTAAGGAAAACCGCCAGAACGCTCTTAATGAACTGCTCGCCAATGCCCGTGCCGCTTTGCGTGAACAATTCGCCGATATGAGCGATGCCGATTTCAACCTGGAAACCGCTAAAGGTTTCGATGATTACGTCCGTACCATCACCCGGAAACTCATCCTCGAAAAACACTTCCGCCCCGATGGCAGAAGCGTCACCGATATCCGCCCGCTTTCCGCAGAAGTCGACGTCCTCCCCGTGGTCCACGGCAGCGCCCTCTTCTCTCGCGGTGAAACCCAGGCCCTCGTGATCGCTACCCTCGGTAACGAAAAAGATGCCCAGGAATTCGATGACCTTACCAGCGTTACCGGCAACGCCGTCAAACGCTTCTATCTCCACTACAACTTCCCCAACTACAGCGTCGGTGAAGTCGGACGCATCGCCGGCCCCGGACGCCGGGAAATCGGCCACGGAAACCTCGCTGAACGTTCCGTTTCCAAAGTCGTCCCCGCCGACTTCCCGTATGTCGTGCGCTGCGTTTCGGAAATCATGAGCTCCAACGGATCAACTTCCATGGCAAGCGTCTGCGGCGCCACCCTCGCTCTGATGGATGCCGGTGTCCCCATCACCGCCCCCGTCGCCGGTATCTCCTGCGGTCTGGTCACCGGTGACAACGGCGAACGCCTGCTGCTCACCGATATCCTCGGCGCAGAAGACCACTTCGGCGATATGGACTTCAAAGTTTGCGGTACCCGCGACGGTATCACCGGATTCCAACTCGACCTCAAACTCCCCGGTATCCCCATCGATCTGCTCTGCGAAGCCATGGAACGCAACCGCATCGCCAGACTCAAGATCCTCGACGTTATCGAAGAATGCATCGCCGCTCCACGCGCCGATATCAGCCCCCGCGCTCCACGTATCGATGTCGTCAAAATCAACCCCGATAAAATCGGCGCTCTTATCGGACCCGGCGGTAAAAATATCCGCTCCATCACCGACGAAACCGGCGCCAGCATCGACGTCGAAGAAGACGGTACCGTCAAAATCATGGCGGCTAACCTCGAACAGCTCACCGCTGCGAAAAACCGCGTTGAAGCTTGCACCGCTGAAGCTGAAATCGGTAAAATCTACCGCGGTAAAGTCGTCACCATCCGGGATTTCGGCGCTTTCGTCGAAATCCTCCCGGGAATGGACGGATTGCTCCATATCTCCGAAATGGCGGACTATCGCGTAAATAAAGTCACCGATATCTGCAACGAAGGCGATTTCGTCACCGTCAAAGTCATCGATATCGATAACTCCGGCAAAATCCGCCTCAGCCGCAAAGCCGCCCTCAAAGAAATGGACAACTGACTTTCTTTTCACGAGAAAAGAAAGTCAGCAAAGAAAAGCGAAAAGTCGCGGCGGCTCCGCTCGCCTTGATCGGGCGGGCGGGCAAGCCGCCCTTAACGGGGGCTCTGCCCCCGTACCCCCGAACGCTGGTTAAGAAAAACAGTTGTATACAAACCTCCCTTACGTTTTATAACGTTTGGGAGTTTTTCTTTTCACGGGAAAAGGA
>SUWL01000068.1 GCA_015061495.1 Lentisphaerota bacterium | reverse complement strand
CACAAAAATAAATGTCATATCGGTGAAAAAAACATGTCAAAATACACCAAATCTCAATGACCGTTGATCACCAAAATTTGTCATAATATCACATAACATAGGTTAATGTAGCATACATAAACGTGTGTTGCAAGCCGCCGGTGGAAAAAAAAAAAAAAAAAAAAAAAAAAACAAAAAAAAAAAAAAAAAAAAAAAAAAAAATACCAAAAAAATACCAAAAAATACCAAATGAGAGAGGCTGAAAAGTTCACCGGCGGTTTATTCCATACTGCCGAGCAGCTGTCCGGCGAAAAGGACCCCGCGCGGCACGTGGAAAAAGGTTTTCCATTTGCCCCCTTTGAGCGAATGAGTGACTTCGCCCTGACGGTTGCAGTACGCGAACCATTCGCCGTATTCAGGATCGGGGAAATGGGCAAAGGTATACTCATCGATCTTTTCAAACCAGCGGGCGAAAAGCGGATCTCCGCTGGTTTTGTAAGCATGCAGACAGGCGAGAGTTGCTTCATTATGCACCCACCAGAGTTTCATATCGTGCTGCAATTCCAGATGCGGTTTGCCCAGCGCATCCATAAAGTAGAAAATACCGCCGTATTTATCATCCCAGCCGAATTCAAGCGTGTTGGCAATGATCTTGTTGATCGCCGCGATCTTATCGGTTGAACCGGGGATGTTTTCCAGATAGTTGAGCAGAAACCACATCGCTTCCAACACATGTCCGGGATTCATCTGTCTGCCGATACTGGCGGCAAGATCCGGCTGATCCGAATCGACCGGCATATTCTCAAAAACCAGCCCGAATTCCGGAGAATAAAATTTGTTCAGCACCATATCCACCGCCGTATCCATCGCCGAATCAAAGCGGTCACTGCCCAGACAGTCATTCATCATCAATCCCAGATTTGCCATCATCATATAGTGCCCGAGGGAAAGGTAAGCGGTTTTACCCGGCATGCTTTTGTCCCATTGCAAAGCACTGTTGCCGCTGCTGGCACGCTCAAGATAATTATCCATCGCTTCGCAAGCGGCATCGGCATGCAGTTTATTGCCGGTGATCTTATACAGCTTGGCACTGCCCATCGCCGCAAAACAATCGGAAAAAAGACTGTAAGGAGCCATCGCCGGAACTCCCTGACGGTTGAGCGCAAAGTAGTACCGGCCCTGCTCATCTCTGCCGTGGCGGTACAAAAAGTCGAATCCCTGTTCCGCAAGGCGCAAAAAATTGTCTTCCCGGTATCCGGCAAGATACAACTCGGCAAACATATAAACTATCCGCCACTGCATCCACATATATTTGGTCGTATCGTAAACCGTCCCGTCCCGGTCAAGACTGGTGAAGTAGCCGCCGAATTCCCGGTCTTCACAATGCTTCTCCCAGAAAGGTATAACGGAATTTGTCAATTCATTCTCATATTTTGCTGCGTACTTCTGCCAATCCATCGTATCTGTCTTCCTTTATTTTGTACTTTGTGCGGGGTATAATATAATGCAAAAAAATGTCAAGTCAAGAAAAAATCGCCTCCCCGGCAGAAAAATCTTTCCCCGTACAGCTGCGGCATAACCATCTGGATTTGAACAAATTTGTTCAAAATCCCCACGCTCTTTTTTTCCGGATCTCATTCCCGCTGAAAATATAACAATTTTTAATTTTTTTATGCTTTTCCTATTGACAAATCAAACGAACAGTGATAAAGTATTATCAAAAGATGAACAAACGTTTGCGCAAGGTTAAAAACAGGTTTTTTTCATGATTTCACTTAAAGATATCGCCGCCGAATTGAATATCTCGATATCGGTAGTTTCCCGGGTGCTGAATCCGGTTCCGGATGCCAATGCCCGGATTTCTGAAGCGACCCGCAAAAAAGTTTTGGAAACCGCCAGCCGTCTGGGATACCGGCGCAACCGGGCAGCAGAATTCATGAAACGCAACCGTTTGGGGGTCATCGGCGTATTCATACCGGATATCGCCGATGCGCTGATTGCCAATTTGCTGTTTGGCATCGCCGCCAAAGCGGAGATGCTGGATTTCCCGCTGGAGATCCACCCCGGACTGTGCGAAAGTTCCTACACTGAATTCATGCGCCGCCACTGTGCGCAGGCCGCTTCCGGGATCATCTCCTATTCCACTGCCCAATACCACCATCCGGAAATCGGCAGTCTGCTGGATGAATATTGCGGCAACGGCGGCAAACTTCTGATCCTCAATGATGTCACCTGCGAAAAATACACCACTGTGGCAATGGACGAGGTCAAAGGCGGCGCTCTGGCAGCAGAAATGCTCGCGGAAAACCCCTGCCGGGAGTACTGTTTTGTCAATGATTCCAAATCGCAGGATGCAAATCAGCTGTTGCCCCGCCGCGGACAGGGCTTTTTTCAATATATGGACAGCAAAGCTCTCAATGCCCGGCAGATCTCTGCCGATGAAGAACTTGTTTCTCTGCTCCGCGCTTCCGTTCCCGCCGCGCCGGTCGGCTTTTTTGCCGGGTATGATATGCTGGCGATGAAAATAATCAATCAAGCCGGTGCCATGGGCAAAATCGCCGGCAGGGATTTCAAGCTCGTCGGTTACGATGATCTGCCGGTCGCCGGGGCAATCAAACCGGGCTTGAGTACGATCGGACAACCGTTCCGGGAGGAAGGGATGCTCGCCGTGGAAAAATTGGTGCGCATGATCTACGGTTCTGTCGAAAAAAATGAACTTCTTGTTCCATATAAAGTAAAAAGGGAAACTGCATAATAATAAAATGTTCGCCAGGATTCAAAGAGATATTTAACAAAAAACAACCATTACCCAAAGGAACCAAGTTATGAAAAGACAACCGATGCTTCCGAACAGTAATTACTCCCTTGCGGACAAGGGAGTAAAGCAGAATTGCTTTACGCTCATCGAATTGCTCGTAAGCAGTACTCTGTCATCCAAAAGTATCCCGCTTTTTTTGAAAGAGAAAGGGGGCGCGGGGGAAAGGGAAAACTTTTTTTCTCGTGAAAAAAAGTTTTCCTTGTCCCCCGCACACTCCCATTTCACTTTAATAGAATTGCTGGTAGTCATTGCTATCATAGCGATATTGGCGGCAATTCTGCTGCCGGCGTTGAATAGTGCCCGGGAACGCGGACGGTCGGCAAGCTGCCTGAACAACTTCAAACAGTGCGGTACCGGGATCATGATGTATGCCGATGACCATAACGGCGCGGTACTGCTCAAAGGCGACGACGGCGGCGGCAACATCATCTATGTGATGGTCAACGGCGGCTATTCCCAATACGGTTACAGAAGCGGCGGCACCAAATATCTGCCCGGTTTTGAAAGTGCCCTCTGTCCCAGTGCCAAATTTCCCCATCTCCAGCGCATGGGAGATACCGGAGAAAGTTATATGGGTTCCCATTATGCCGAACCCTACTGCGCCGCGGCAGTTCCCAAAAGTGCCTCCGGCGATACGATCGATCACATGCCGGATGCCGCCGGTTACACTGCGGTACTGTTCACCCACCGGGTCAAAGCCCCGTCCTCGCTGATGCTGCTCAATGAAGCATGGAACGAAAACAGGGATTATCAGTATCACGGCTACAACTGGTGGGATTCCCTGCCGGACTTCCGCCACAACGGCAGAATGCAGATGATCTTTGCCGACGGGCACGCCTCATCCTACAGCAAAGAGGAGGCTTCTGCTGCATGGCCCGACAAACGCGGCAGCAACTACATCTATTATAAGGGCAGCAAAGTATTTCTGTAATCAATAAATAAGGAAAATCAAACCATGAAAACCCAGTTTTTGGGAGCAGTCATGCTGCTTCCACTCTTGTGGTGTGCCGCCGAAGTTCCGCAGCACAGTTACGATTTTGAAAAGAAAAATTCCTCCAGTATGTTTATCGACAACGGGATCGGCAAACCCAATGCCCCGCTTTACGGCAATCTGATGCCGGTCGATAATGGCAATGGTGCCAGGTGCGTGGATAATTTCCTGCCCTCCGGTTTTATTCAGATGGATTATCCGCAGTACACGATCGAATTCCGCTTCCGCATGGACAAGGAGTTCGTGCGCGGCAAAAGCCGGGGACTGTTCAACTATGAATTCTGGTCCTGGAACCGCCGCTGTTTCCGTCTGCGCATCAACCCGGAAGGATGCCTGGAGCTTTACGCCTCGGTCCACGACGGCGACAATCAGAAACCGAAACTGCGTTATATTCTGGCTTCCAAACCGGTCAAATGGCAGACCTCCGTGTGGTACACCGTCCGCCTCACCGGGGAAAAAGGTAAAAATGCCAACATCTACCTCGATGGTAAAATGATCGCCGCCGGCAGCGGCGCTCCCGGCATGAACGATATCAATGACGGAGTCAAACACGAACTGGATTATGTCGTCCGTCTCGGTTACGATACTTCCGACCCGCGGATCCCGCACGGTCTGCTGAATGGTGCGATCGATGATCTGAAAATCTGGAACCGGGCGATCCCGCCGCAAACGGAAAAAGCTGCTTACGCTTCAACTGTCCGGCAGGATATCATTGCCGTAACCGAAAATATCCCTTCCCAGACCAACCGATTTGACGTGCCGGACAAAGATGGCGAAGCTCTGGGAACCAAACTCCGGCAGGACCGGAAATTTCTGGATGCCGCCGCAACAGCTTCGATCGTCCGCAAAGGAGACAACTTCATCGTAACTTTCCACTGCCCCATCCCCGCCGGAATGGAAAAACAGCTCGGCGATGAAAGTGTGGAATTTTTCCTCCGGCCGGATATCGGTTCTCCCAAATATTACCAGTATTATGTCTATCAGAATAAACTGCGTGCTTTCCGCTACCACCGCCGGATGGTCGCCGATAAGAACTTCAAATCCGGTTCCACACTTAAAATCGACCGCAAACCCGGAGCGACCTTTTACACCATCACCATCCCGGTCGCAGAAGTTGAATGCGAAAAATTGCCCGCAGGTTCGATCGTTACCGTCAACTTCTGCCGATCCGGAGCGGCAGCAGGAGGTCTGACCAGCTGGATACCGATGGCAGGCGACTTCCATTCCGTGGATTCATTCGGCAAAATGATCATCGGCAGCTATCAGGAAGCTCTGGAAAAAGAGACCGGTGCCATCGCCGCTGAAGCCGCCAGACACCCCGGTAATGAAACGCTGAAAAAAGAACTGCTCGACCGCATCGCCAAACAGCATGCCGCCAACCGGAACTGCGGCAATGATTTTGTCCGTTTCAAACAGTTGAGCGTGGATAACGAAAATTTGCGCAAAATGCTGCTTTCCTATGTGCTTTCCGGGAAACCGGTACTGCTGTGGCAGGGCAATTCATGGGGGAACCGCTTTGAACCGGATCTGCTTTCCGAGCCGGTCAAAAAGATCCGTCTGACCATGGCGCAAAACAGCCGGGTCATGACCGGCATGGTGTTGAGCAACCTCACCGGACGTCCTTACGGCGGAATGATCAAATGTTTCAACTCCTGGCCGCTGGTCAGCGGTACTAAAACATTCTGGAAAGAACCGTACAACGACTTCCTCCGCGGCATCAAATTTTACGAGGGCATGATGATCCAGGATGTCGGCGGCAACCCGCTTTATGATCCCATGCTGGAACTGCCGATGAGAAGCATCATCCGTCTGGCTCCCAACAGCAGCGCACCGTTGTGGATGACGATTTCCAGCAAAGGTCTGACTCCGGGCATTTACCGCGCCAAAATCGTGGTCAAACCCTTCCTCACCGGATTCAGCACGGAGGTTGCCGATCTGGAAGTCGAAGTGCTGCCGATCGACCTCGGCAAAATCAAACTTGACAGTTTCCATTACGCCTTTTTCACCGAACACCACGGTGACGACACCGAATACACCAACCGGAAAGAACTTTTCCGCTATCTGGTGGAAAAAGAGGCCAATATCATGTTTGCCGGACACCTGACCACCGTCTATCCGGATATGAATGAAGATGGTTCATGCAAAGAGATCGACTTTTCTGTACTCGACGGCAAAATCGAAGAGTATATCGCCGCCGGTATGCCGCAAAAAGATCTTAAATTGATGTTCAATCTGCACTATTTCATCATGATGACCCGCAATGCCAAAGATAAATATTCCTACATCCGCCCCCGGCATGAATACGGTACGCCCAAATGGGAAAAGGGATTCAAGGAATTCATGACCAAATTCTACGCTCACATGAAAGAACGTTTCGGATTTGATCCCGACCGGGTGATCATCTATACCGGCGATGAACCGGAAGGCGACATCAATGATCCCAAATCCAAACTTCACCGGGTCATGTATATCGGCAGACTGGTGCGTGAAGCGGTTCCCAATGCTTCAACCGTGACCAACCCCTACCCCCGCGGCGGAGTCACCAAAAAGTTTCTCGATGACATGGATCAACTCTGCCGTTATCACAACATCATCATCCTCGGTGTCCACGGCAAAGAACAGAAATTGATCGACTACCTGAATAACAAAGGTATCAAAGTCTGGACTTACGGCATTTACAATAAAAATGTCGCCCCGGAAGTGTACCGCCGGATGTATCTGCAAAGCTTCCTCGAAGGCTGCGGTGCGCCGCAGCCGTACTGGGCGATCGACAGTTACGCCGGTGACGGATTTGATTCCACGGATTTTGCCGGAGATTATCTGGGCGGATACACCTCAAGCCGTATCGATTGGGGATCGGCCTATGTCGAAGCAAATCTGGGGGCAGTGACCACCAGCCGCCGTGCCGAAGCCCATTATCAGGGATTGCTGGATTATAAAGCATTCACCCTGTGCCGGGAACTGATCCGGCAAAAAGGCAACGCCCCGGCTGATATAAAACGGCTCAACAACATTATCAGCAAAGCGATGAGCAACTCCTGTGACGGCATGGATGATTCTCATCTCGAAGTTTTGAAATTCATCATGGAACTGCAGAGTAGAAAATGAACCCGGTCGATGTAAAAAAGGCCCTCCGCCGGAACCGCAAATGGTTTTGCGATTCCGGAGTGCTGGGCAACTGCGAAGGAAGTTGGGGCGTTGCGGAAAGAGTATTGCTGACAGCCCATAACGATTCAGTGGAAAAAGTGCTTCATGCCACGCCGGCATGGAGCGATTTCTGCGGCGGCTGCATCATCGAATCCCGGCGGCCGGACTGCTGTTTTGAAACAGCGTACTATTTTCTGATGCTCCATGAGTTGTTCCACTGCGGCAAGGATGAAAGAATCGCAGAAAATATTCTGGATTACCTCTATCTGCGCAGCGGACTGTTGAACCGTTACGAGAATATATACCATGTTTCAGAAGGGGTGTGGAACTGGACACACCTCTACTGGCAGCCAGTGATCTGGTTCGATGATAACGCCTGGTGCATAATTCTGGCACGGGCGATCGCCAAATTGCGCCCGGATCTGGATCGGAAATACCGGATGAAGCATTTTGCACTCTGCGGAGCAACCGGTATGGTAAATGCGTTTGAACATGCCTTCAATACCGGAGAAGATTATCCGCGTTGGCAGGGCAATCTGAAATTGCCGCACTGGGGAGCACTTGCCGCCGGAGCGATAGCGGTCTCCCGCAAAGATATGGATAAAGAGTACAGCCGGAAAGCCCGGCAGCTGACCGGTCAATATTTTGATTATGTAATGGAACATCTGACCGAATTCAATCCCAGCGAACTTGCCTATGCACTTTTAGGGGCAGTTCTGGCGGAGAGATATGACAATGCGAAAAAAATCTGCCGGATGCTGCTGGCAACGATCGATCCGGAAACCGGATGCCCGCCGTCAAGCCATTATGAAGCGCCTGCCGGAGAACATCTTGCCGACTTGATCTACACGGTCAACTGGAGTTCTCTGGCGCTGGCAGCTTACCTGGGTCACAAATCCGATGCCGCGGCAAAAAAAGCCCTGACACGTATGGTGGAACTGCTGACTGCGATCCAGGATGATTGTCTGGATAAACACCTTGCCGGGTGCTGGCGTGGAATGTACGATCTCGATGCCGGGTGCTGGGGCGGTGGAGACCGCTTTGAAGGCGGCGGCAGCAGTATCTATACCGGCTGGACCAATGCACCTCTGGGCTGGGTACTGGCATCATCTCTGGGCGGGAAACTCCCGATATAAGTACCGGTGACATGCATAACATCAGTGCAGATCCAGTCCGTCCGGTCCTTTTAAGGCTTTTTCCCGGGATGCATTCAGAACGTATTTGACTTGCGATGTTACGGCAAACCAAACGCAGATAGACGAAAATCATTATGATTTTTTGTCACAGTCGATGAGGCAAAAAAATCCCCCGGGTGCAAAGCAGCCAAAATATAGTAAAAAAAAGAAAACAGTCTGCTCGCCCCCGGCGAAAGTAAAGCAGTCGAATTCACTCTGGTACCGAGAGATTTTGCCTGCTTCCATCCCGACCTGCACCACTGGTGCATACCAGCTGGAGAATATAAAATTTTCCTCTGCCGCAACGGCGGGAACAAACGGGATTTTTTCAATCCAATTCATCTTTCATATCTGCAAGACATTTTTCAATACGCGCTTTAGCGGTATCAGTCAGCAAATCCATCTCCTGTGCCAATGTGAGCGGACTGGAAATCAGACCAAGCTTCTGCAATGCATATTTCTGACCGTTCCAGCAATTTTCAATATCCAATCCATAAACACCATGGAAAACACGAATCAGATTATTTTGAGCCGCAACAGCCGCTTTGACATCCCCATTATCCACACAGAGTGCAAGTTTTTTCATCATTTTGGAACAGAGCGCACCCATGCCGCAGATCATACCATCATATCCGGCCAAAAGAGCTTCGTCAGCCGCCCACTCCTGCCCTTCAAAGAAAAGCGTTTTAAATCCCTGTTCTTCACGCATCAAAAGCATTTCACGGCGAAGCCACATGTTGGAAGATGAGTTTTTGATCCCCTTCAAATTGGGATGTTTCATCATTTCAGCAAATTGCTTCAATGTGAAATTGATCCCGTTGTTGGGCGGACAGTGATAAAGATAGACCGGACGATCGGCAGCATCCAGAACTTTCAATGTCGATCTCACCGGATCCAGCGCAGAGGTCTTTGCCGGAGGCATAAAAACAAAGGCATCAAAATCATATTTTTTATAGCTTTCCATTATCTCCAGCGAGCGGTAGACACTGGTTCCGTTGATCCCCACCAGCAACTGCATACGTTTGCCGATGATGTCAGATGCCAGCTCGACAGTTTCCTCTTTGAATGCATCGGAAAAACTTCCCCATTCCCCCATCGAACCGAAAAGAAAAACCCCATCCAATCCATGCCTGATATTGCGGTTCAAAATATTTTTCAAACCTTCTTTATCCAGAGTCCGGTTTTCCAGAAGTGGAGTAACTGTTGCACTGATTACCTGTTTTGACATTTTTACTTTCCTTATTATAAATTATTATTGCTGCTTAAAATATTTATCGCTTCTTCTGCAATCGCCAGAGACTGCAATGCCTGTTCACCGTTGACCATAACAGCTCTTCCCATTCTGATCGCCTGAATCATATTTTCATGTTCACAAGCAAATAAAGAATCTCTTTCACAGGGGAATGAAAACACTTGCGACTCCTCGCTGTTACTGTCAAAAACTGTTACAGTATTGACTTCCATGTCGTAAACCAGCGTCTGTTTGTCACCGTAGATGTCAATGATCCGCCGCTGCGGATGCTGAACATAGTCGAAATGAATCGACACCACTGCCCCCGTGCGATATTCCAGCAGCATGGCAACCAGTGACGGCAGCGAAGGAATCTCTTTGCAGGCAATGGAATTACCTTTGCAATCCACATTTGCCACCGGACCGAATATGGAGTGCAGCATATCCAGTTCATGAGTGAAATCAACCAGAATGATACCGAAACAATGACTGCGGAAATCGCTTTTGGCACACATTAAAGTTTTGTAGCTGCCGACCACGGAACGCCCGCCGACCAGATTACCCATTTCACCGGATCGGACTTTTTCCTGAATAAACTTGAAAGCCGGCCGGAACCTCTCTGTGTAACCTACTGCCAGAATACGATCTGCACGTTTGGCAGCAGCAACGATACGCTCACCTGATTCAATCGTATGAGCAATGGGTTTTTCACAGAGAACATGCGCTCCTGCATCGAAAGCCTCTGTTGCAAATTTTTCATGCAACTCATTAGGCGTGCAAACAACAACCAGTTCCGGACCGGCAGCCAGAGCCTTTGAATAGTCATCAAAAAACTGAATATCCGGACTTATCTCCTTTATCTGTTTTTCAACTCCGGAATTGGCATCACATGCCAGCAGCCGGCAATCTGCCCGCAGAGCAAGACATCTTAAATGGCGCAAGCCGATTGAGCCGCATCCTGCAACTAAAATTTTCATCTTTTCCATATTGTTCACTTAAAACGGCTGAAACCGCCATCCACATATAAATTGTGCCCCGTAATATATCCGGCAGCATCAGAACACAGAAATACAACTGCACCTTTCAAATCAATTCCGTCACGCCCCATTCTGCCGAGCATTGCTCTTTCTGAATAAGCCCGGATAAACGGTTCCGGCTGACCACGCTCAAATCCGCCGGGGGAAACTGCATTTACCCGGATACCGTGTTTCCCGAGAACCGCCGCAGAATCATAGGTCAAACCGATAACACCGGCTTTAGCGGTAGTATACGGAATCGGATTCGGTGTCATCGGCAGATCCTGATAAACCCGGCGGTCACGTCCCAGCAACGAAGTCACCGAGGCAATATTCACCACTGCACCATAGCCGTGAGGTATCATCATTTTTGCATATTCTTTGAGGCACAGAAATGTGCCGGTCAAATTGGCTTTCAGATAAAAATCCCATACTGACAACGGCTCATCCACCAAAGCTCCGGTAGTTCCTTTACCGTGACCACCGGCATTATTCACCAGAGCATCGAGTTTTCCGAATTCATCTGCAGCAATTTTAAATGCTCTTTTTATGGATTCTTCTTCCGTAACATCCATTCCGATTCCGATTGCCCGGATGCCGAATTGACTTTTCAATTCCTCTGCCCGGTGCTGTGCTTTTATTTCATCCCGGGAGGTAACAACCAGATTTGCGCCGAATTCGGCAAAGCCGTCGGAAATTTCTTTGCCGAAATTCTGGCATCCGCCGGTTACCATAACACACTTGCCATGAAAATCCAGCAGACTGGACAAACTTTTACTTTCCATAATATGTTCTTTCTGAATTTGATATTATTCAGTACTCAAATGATGGAACTTCCATCAAATCCTTTACTTTGCCATCGGGGGTGACAGAAAAGTGGTCGATTGGTTTCAACGTCTGACCGTCAAACGCCTGAAACACGATCGCTTCCGGTGTGGATTCCATTATAGCGTAGCAATACTCCACTCCGCCATTGCCACGGGCATCCAGAAGCACCGAGGTATAAGGCAAATCTTTGTTGGGTCTGCCGCTGGGATTATCCCCGAAACGGCTGCTGTTGACTTTGAATAACGGACTGCCGGCATCAGAGCGGATATAGCGGTGACGGTGACCGGAGACCATAAGATGGATACGCTTGGCAGGATCAGTCGACTGCAGCAGTTCCAGCCCCATTTTGTTCCAAACCAGTTCCTCGATTTTTTCATCGATGCAGGAGTTGGAAATATGAACCAGCACCACGCGGAAAGTCGCAGTTTTGCAGGCTTCGGTTTCCAGTTCTTTGGCGATCCACTCTTTCTGCCGGGGATAGACTTTATCAGCCTGATAATCGGAATCAAAGTCCGCACTGTCCAACACCATATACCAGACCGGCCCGATGCGGAAAGTCTGCCAGGTACGTTCTCCATTATCTGAATCCCGGAACACTTTATACCAGTCATCGGTGCGTTTACCGCGGCATTCATGATTTCCGCGAACAGGAACAATCGGATATTTACCGTTGAGCGCTTTAGCGGCATCACTCATAAAACCATCAAAAATCACCATATATGTGTTTTCATTCATTCTGTTGCCGATCTGATCTCCAAGCAGGACAAACAGATCGCAGTTGGCCTTGACACCTTTGCCCATCATAAAATTCAGCATACTGGAACGGTGATGGATGTCTGAATTGAAAAACACTTTATGCTGTTTACGCGTGGAATCCAATGTTTTGAAAATACGGGTTTCAGAAACAGCACCGTCAGAAGCAACGATTCTGTATTCATAAGAATTTCCCGGCTGCAATCCTTTGAGATTTACCTGAAAAATGTTGTTCCCTTCAAGTTCTGCTGGTATTGCAGTTGACTTGCTCCACGCTCCATCATCGATCACATTACGGTATTCCACTGAAAATGTCCGTTTATCTCCGGCAGGCATCACAAAGCTGATGCTGAAAGTCGTATCTCCGGGATTGGACAGCCAGGGTGTTTGCGCCGTGATCAGTTTTTCTGCAGACAGCACACTGAATGCCGAACATAACATAAAGAACAGTAATTGGATTTTTTTCATTTTGAAACCTCTTTTTTGTTTTTTTTCAATTGTATTTTATGAGCAGTTAAAAATCTGCTTTCAAATAATGAACTCCATAAAGATCCGCCGCTTCTGCACTCAAAGGCGGTTTCCCTTCGTTGCCGACCACATGTGTCCGATCAAACGCTCTGAATGAGAGCATCTCTTTGCCGGGAGCATATTCAAGATATCTTCCCATATCAAGAAACGGTTCCGGCCAGGGCAGAGCCAGCTGAACAGCATCAGCAATGATGCGCGGTTCTCCAAGACTCAAATCCGGAAATATCTGATATTCATACAGCGGATTGCGTTCATGATGATAAGG
>SUWL01000067.1 GCA_015061495.1 Lentisphaerota bacterium | reverse complement strand
ATTCACTGTCGCGGAAAAATTCGGAAACATCGATCATTTCCAGCGGGTTGCGCAGATCCGGTTTATCCGAACCGAAACGGCTGATCGCTTCCCGGTACGGGATGCGGACAAAGGGATCGGTGGAGTATTTTTTAGTGGAGAACTTCGCCAGAATGTCCTGCAGGAGTCCTTCAACCACGGCAAAGATCTGATCCTGCTCCACAAAACTCATTTCAATATCCAGCTGATAAAATTCGCCGGGGCTGCGATCCGCGCGGGCATCTTCATCGCGGAAACACGGTGCGATCTGGAAGTAACGGTCAAAACCGGAAACCATCAGCAGCTGTTTGAACTGCTGCGGAGCCTGCGGCAGAGCGTAGAATTTGCCCGGATGCAGACGGGAGGGAACCAGATAGTCACGGGCGCCTTCCGGACTGCTGGCAGTCAAAATCGGAGTCTGGAATTCAGTAAAACCGACCCCGGTCATATAAGCACGGATGGCGGCGATCACCTTGCTGCGCAGAATGATATTGTTGTGAAGTTTTTCTTTGCGCAGGTCAAGGAAGCGGTATTTAAGACGCATTGCTTCCGGAGCATTGTCATCTTTGGCGACCTGAAACGGCAGCACATCGGCTTCGCCGAGCATTTCCATACCGGTGGCGGAAACTTCGATTTCGCCGGTGGCAAGTTTGGGATTGACGGTTCCTTCGGCACGTTCAACGACCACACCGTCAAACTGAACGACACTCTCAACCCGCCATTTATCCAGCGCCTGATAGAAGTCCCGTTCCGGATCAATGACGATCTGGGTCAGGCCGTAATTGTCGCGCAAGTCAATAAAAATGACCCCGCCGTGGTCACGCACACTGTGAATCCAACCGGAAACGCGGACCTCTTTTCCGGCATCTGCTTTACGCAGTTCTCCGCAAGTATGAGTACGGTACATAATCTGCCAAATCCTTTATTTTATTGTGTTGCAGAATAAAATCGTTATAATATAACACCGTTTGAGTGAAATTTCACGTTTTTTCCGACAAAAAGGTGAATTTTTTTAAAAAATCATCTTTTTTTCCCCCTCCCTCCCCTCTCCTCCGCAGTCAAAATCTTGTAAAATATCATAAGTCGTGCTATATTAAAAAGATAACATTTTCCAAAGGAGAAACGCTTGTATTATGGGCAGATTTTTACTGAAACTGCGCCGCAGATCACTGCGGACCATCAATAAACCGTGGGGCGGCAATTCCGGACTGCGGTTCCGGACGGCACTGATCGCCATGCTTATCGGTATTGCCGCCGCGATCGCCGCGGCAATACTTCACGACATGGTGGCTCTGCTGGAGAAATGCGGCAGCCAGATAAAAAACCAGAATAAATGGTATTCTGACGGAATATTTCTGATTTTTCCGCTGTTGGGCATTTCATTGTCCTATCTGATCCAACGCTCCATCGGCGGCAACCGTTACGCCAAGAGTTTAAGCCCGCTGATCCTCGCGTTGAACCGCCGCCGCACCAATATCCCTTTGCGGGATACATTCACCCATGTTTTGTCCAGTGCGCTGTCGGTCGGTTGCGGCGGTTCGGCGGGTTTGGAGGCACCGAGCGTGCTGACCGGAGCGGCGATCGGAGCGAATACCGCCGGATTATTCGGGATCGACCGCCGTCAGAAAATGCTGATGATCGGCTGTGGAGCCGCCGCCGCGATTTCGGCGATTTTCCAAAGCCCGATCGGCGGCATTCTGTTTGCCGTGGAAGTTCTGCTGCCCGGATTCAGCGTTTCAGCTCTGATCCCGATCCTGATCTCCAGCGCAGTGGCGATGGTGGTATCAAGAGCATTTTTTCACCATGAACAGGTGCTTTACTTCGTCAATCCGGAGTGGAAACTGGAAGCGATCCCATTCTACTTCCTGTGCGGGATATTCTGCGCCGCCGTGGGAGTATTCGTGATCAGAAGTGTCTACTTCTGCACGGCAATGCTGAAAAAATATCTGCCTGCTCCCGGCAAAAGGATCCTTGCAGGCGGTTCGATCGTCTGCATCGTACTGGCGATATTTCCGATCCTGCGCGGACAGGGTTACGCCTTTATCATCCAAATGCTGGAGGGAAATATGGACTATCTGGTAAAAGATGCACCTTTTGCCGGCAAGTTGAGCATCCCGGTTGCTGCTGGAATAATAATCGCCGCCGCCATAATCCTCAAAGCGGCAGTTTCTGCGCTCACGGTGGAATCCGGCGGTGACGGAGGAATTTTCGCCCCGGCGATGTTCATCGGGGCATTTACCGGATTTGCCTTTGCCAAACTGGTCAATATGACCGGAATCATTGATTTGCAGGAAGAAAACTTTGCTGTCATCGGGATGTGCGGAGTTTTTTCGGCGGTACTGCGGGCACCGCTGACGGGAATTTTTCTGATTGCCGAAGTGACCTTCAGCTACATTCTGCTGGTTCCTTTGATGATCGTATCCAGCGTATCCCATGCGGTTGCACGGATGTTTGAACCGCACTCGATCTACCGCAAAGCATTGGCGGAAGCAGACCTGCTCACCGATGACCGCGATCAGGAAATGCTGCGGACGCTGTCCGTAAGAGTGTGCATCACTACAGAATATACTTCCCTGTCAAATGAGTTGAGTATCGGAAAAATGCGTAAAATCATCGAAGATGCCCCCAAATCCGAATGTTATCCGGTATTGAATGATTCCGGTGAATTACAGGGGATCATCCGGCTGGAGCAGATCACTCCGGTACTGCTGGATTCGGATTTTGCCAAAAGTATGCTGGTTTTTGACCTGATGGATTCGCCCAGATGGATACTCAACGAGGATGACACGCTTGCCAGAGCGATGAGCCTGCTGGAAAAATCCAAACTCTCCCATCTGCCGGTGAATAATGTCCACGGAAAATTCATGGGATTTGTCTCCGCAACCGATATATTCAAACTCTACCGGGGGCTGGTACGGGAAGCGGATTCCTACTGAAAAAGCGTTACCGCCGGGTAACGGTGCAGCCATCCGGGAAAGCGGCATGTCCGCGTTGGCAATTACGGGGGATCGTCACATGCTTTAACTTGCTGCATCCGGCAAATGCCTGATAACCGATTAATTGCACACTGTCGGGAATAAAAACACTCTCCAGATTGCGGCAATTTTGAAACGCTTCATACGCGATAACAGATGTTCCGAAAGATATCTGCACATTTTTCAAATTACTGCATCCGGCAAACGCATGGGGCATAATGCCACCCACACCGGCGGGGGTCCGCATTTCGGTCAAATTGCGGCAATTTTGAAAAACGCCTTTGGCAATCACTTTTACTCCGTCAGGAATTGTTACACTCTCCAGACTGTGACAATTCTGAAATGCATATTCTCCGATAGCCGTTACGCTGGAAGGGATCTGCACTTTTTTCAGATTAGGACTGTTGCGGAATGCGCCGGAACCGATCACCTCTACGCTATCGGGAATTACCACGCTTGTCAAATTGTGACATTCGGCAAATGCTGACTTTCCGATAACCCTAATATCTTCGGGGATAACGGCTTTTTCCAAGCTATCGCGCTTCGACGATTCCACCCCGATCACGGCGATATCATCATCATCGAAAACCATCCCCTGATCTTTGGCAGCATTCAATGCACTATCACAACTGGAAATTATTCCGATGATCACAAGTACAATGGTGATTGCCAAAAAAATTGCATCTTGCTTTGCATTTTTCTTGATAGATCTCCAGCACAATTGCCTAAACCACGACAATACTGACTGATTCCTCCTTATAACCGAGCACGTTTCCGGGAAAGAAGTACCGTAAATTTTGCAAAATCGCGGAATCGTCACGCTCGTCAAACTCGTGCAACCCCAAAACGCATCATCCCCGATAGTCGTCACACTGGAGGGAATCGTCACGCTCGTCAAACTCGTGCAATCGGAAAACGCATACCACCCGATTGTCGTCACACTGGAGGGAATCGTCACGCTCGTCAAACTCGTGCAATCGGAAAACGCATAATACCCGATCGTCGTCACACTGGAAGGGATCGTCACGCTCGTCAAACTCGTGCAACCGGAAAACGCATACCACCCGATCGTCGTCACACTGGAGGGAATCGTCACGCTCGTCAAACTCGTGCACCCCCCAAACGCATAAGACCAGATCGTCGTCACACTGGCAGGAATCGCATATTCACCTTTAAATTCCGGAGGGAAGTACAATAACCCCTTGTTTTTTAAATCAATCAACTCTCCGCAAGCATATACGGCAAATCTTTTATTCGCAGCAGATACTTTTACTGCTTTTACTCCATTAAACGCTCCACTACCGATTTTCTCCACACTGGAGGGAATCGTCACGCTCGTCAAACTCGTGCAACCCCGAAACGCAAACCCCCCGATCGTCGTCACACTGGAGGGAATCGTCACGCTCGTCAAACTCGTGCAACCGGAAAACGCTCCACTATCGATTTTCTTCACACCGGAGGGAATCGTCACGCTCGTCAAACTCGTGCAACCGGAAAACGCACTCCACCTGATCGTCGTCACACTGGAGGGAATGGTCACGCTCGTCAAACTCGTGCAACCACAAAACGCATCCCTCCCGATCGTCGTCACACCGGAGGGAATCGTCACGCTCGTCAAACTCGTGCAACCCCCAAACGCAAAATCCCCGATCGTCGTCACACTGGAGGGAATCGTCACGCTCGTCAAACTCGTGCAACCGGAAAACGCCCGTCTTCCTATTTTCGTCACCCCATTGGGAATAACGATACTGGTGATATTTTTATCTTTTACGCCGGTAACAGTTTTTTTACTGAAAATACTGAATTTGAGAACTTGCGAGGCACATTTGAGTGCCCCTTCAGCTTCTGCTTTCACATCCGCGATACGCTGTTTTTCCGCATCGACCGCAGCGGTGATCAGTTTTATAAAATCCTGCCGGAACTCAATTTCTTTGTTCCAGTCACCATTATTTCGGGCAATTTCCGCTTTGCGCTTGGCAGAACTCATTGCAGAAGAGAGTGGCAATTTATATTTTTCAAGAGTCTTTTCACTCTCTTCCGCCTCAAGACAGGCATCGTAATAATTTGCCGGATAAGGTTGCAAAGCGTGCGCCGGAGATGATGCCGGATTCCAAGAAGCAAAGAGTTTGACATCATCCCAGTCATCCACGCTGCCGTTCCAGCAGATATTTTGAGTGCCGGAACTGC
Organism: Lentisphaerota bacterium; assembly: GCA_015061495.1. Lineage (GTDB taxonomy): Bacteria > Verrucomicrobiota > Lentisphaeria > Victivallales > Victivallaceae > UBA1784. The sequence goes on along the minus strand of SUWL01000067.1, from coordinate 7,678 downwards.
TCATATTTTGCTTCAACTGCCTGCGGAAAATATAAAAATTGTTTACCGCCGTATCACCGATGGTTTTCAGCAATGCCTGGGTAAAATAACCATGCCCGGAAGCGGGATCTTCAAAGGCTTTTTCTCCGGATGAACAGGAGTTCAAAATCAACGGCGGAATAAAGCCGCTTTGCATTTTGACCGCATTATCCAACGCAATGGAACGGCTCTCTTCACAAGCATACGCCGTACTGCGCCCGGCAAGCAGATTATCCCGGCAGCAATCCAGAATAAACAATCTCCGTACCCCCGGCTTGTTGGTTCTTTTCACCAGATTGGAAACCGGCAGCGAATCGATCTCATACGAACTGGGATCCGCTTCGCCGTCTTTGCAGACCAGATAGTGTTCATTATTCAACTCTCTGCCGTGTCCGGCGAAGTAAAAGACCAGCAGATCTCCATCATCGACATGTTTCATCATTCTGTCGATATTTTTGATGACCGGCACACAACTTGCTTCTTCATTGAGCAGCAATCTCAAAGTTTCAAAACCGGCAGCGGCAAACTTCATGGAGAGTTCTTTGGCATCATTGCATGCACAACGCAGCGGTGTGATTCCGTTTGAATAACTGTCGATGCCCACAAATATTGCAAATCGCTTCATGATATGGCGGAATTCCTCCGAAATATAGGACTTCGATGCAAAAAAAAGATGGAGCCGGCTGCCGGACTCGAACCGGCGACCTGATGATTACAAATCAACTGCGCTACCAACTGAGCCAAGCCGGCGCTCCATGTGAATATTCACAATATACAACAAATTTTTCAGAATGCAAGTTAAAAAACAGAAAGTTCTCTTGAAATTATTGACAAATCACGATCTTTGTGATATATTTTTGTGTTTGCGATTATCGCGATCAACGACTCTTGAATGCAAGTTTTACAGAATTTGGCTCGTGAACATAAATCAAGTATGAAGAATTTTCTGGAAAAAAAATGGCTGCTGCCGGTAATTGTGCTGACAGCAATAATCCTGCGCCTGATACCGGCAATATGCGCAGCCGAAGATCCCAGCCGCCTGATACGCCCGGACAGCGGAATATATCTCGATTCAGCCCGGGAGCTGGTGGAATCCGGCACTTATCCGACCACCCGCCGCCCCCCCGGTTATCCGCTGTTTGCGGCAATGATCTTCGCCTGCGGCGGAAATAACTTCGCCATTGCCCTGATCCAAACCCTGATCTCCGCCGCCGCATGCGGCATAACCGCTCTGGCGGGCAGAGAATACGGCGGCAAAGCATGCGGCAATCTGGCGGCTCTGCTGATGGCTCTGAATCTGACTGCCATCGCCAATGCGCCACTTTTGTTGAGCGATACGCTGTTTTCTCTCTTTGCCGCGGGACAATTCTATTTTTTTGCCAGGTATATCCGCAGAAAAACGCTGCGGGAGATCCTCCTGCTGGCTTTGACCGCCGGGATCGCCTGCCTCATCCGGCCGATAAATCAATTGATCATCGTGGTTATCGCACTGTTGACCGCAATCATGCCGCAGTTGACATGGCAGAAAAAATTATCCCATATCCTTGCGGCTTTTGCCGTGTTTTCCGCCGTGATCACCCCGTGGATGCTCCGGAATCATCTGGTTGGCGCGACCTTTGCCATTGATACCAATACCGGAGCAATGCGCCACCAGAATGGAGCAATGCTGCTGGCAAAGGTCAATGGCACCAATTACGAGTTGGAAAAAGAAAAATTGCGACGACAGGAAGCTGAAGAATTTGCCGATAAAAACAAATATCCGGATGAACGCAGCCGGGAACGCTGGCGGCTCGCTCAATTCCGCAGTATGGTTCTGCGCCACCCACTCACTTATGCCGCCCAGCATTTTGACCTCCGGATACTGCTGCCGGATGCACCGTCCCTGCTGGAAAGTTTCGGACTGACCACCTCTGACCGCGGTACGATGAATGTGCTGAAAAAAGAGGGAATTTTTGCGGCTGTCCGCCACTATTTCGGCGCGTACTGGCTGTTATACATACTGTTGCTGCTCCCCCTGCTCGTCCCGGTAATGATCCTTTATGCGGGAACAGGAATCAAAATTTTTCAATGTGCCAAAAATATCCGCCGCCAATGGTTTGAATTATTTATACTGCTGGGATTCGCCGAATATTACCTGTTTTTGCCCGGAGCGATCACCGCACCGCGCTATCAACTGCCGGCATTACCCTGCATGTGCGTTCTGGCGGCAGGTGCAATAATCTGGATCTGCTGCAGAAAAAATGAAGATCAACTTGAAAATCCCTCTGCACCGGAAGTGTAAATTTCAACGCACCACCGTATTGGCGATGGGTGCCGGACTCGGAGCGGCATGCGGATACGGCGTGCTGTCGTGGTGGTATGCGATTGCCGTCCTGCCGCTTCTGATTCTGCTGAACCGTCGGCAGCTGGTCTATGCATTGAGCGGATTTCTGCTGTGTGCGGCATCCGGACTCATCCGGCAAAACTTTATGCAGGATGAAAATGTCCCGGTGCAAACGGGGAATTTTTCCGGCAGGATCGTCTGCACCGACCGCCGGGTTTCCGGCGTACTTCCCGAACAGAACAGCAAAATGGCTGACTGTCTGATTTACCACAACGGCAATAAGTTCTCCGCCACGGCAATGTATCCCAAAGATCACACACCTTTTTACGGAGATGCCGCCGGATTTACCGGCATCCTCATTCCGCCGCAACCGCTGGGACTTGTTTGCGAAAATAACGACATCACCGGAGAATTTCAGCCGCCGCGTAAAAGTTCCCCGCTGATAATCATTAAATCCCTCACTCCGGAAAAACCGGAAAGAATATTTTACCGCAAAATCCTTCAATGCCGCGATGCCATGCTTGAATATCTGCTCCGGGATATCAAAAACAAAGAGATCGCCGCAATGGCGGCACAGATATTTTTTGGCGCAGATCTGAAAATCGACTACCGGCACTGGAAAAATTTTATCGATACCGGCACCGTCCATCTCTTTTCCGTTTCCGGACTGCATGTGATGCTGGTTGCCGGAATGGTACTCTGGCTGTTGAAGTTCCTGCCTTTCCGGTTGAAACACTGCATTGCGGCAGCCGTCACGCTGTTGTATGTGCTGGGAACCGGTGCGGAACTGCCGGCAATCCGTGCCGGATGTATGGTCATCATCTGGTGCATCTTGCGCAGTATTCTGGTTTATTTCACCTCATGGCAGGCTTTGATGCTGACCTGGAGTGTGTTTGTATTTTGCGATCCGGCAAGTACCGGATCTTTGTCGGCACAATATTCCTACGGAATAACAGCGGCATTGATACTTTCCGGGCAGTGGTGCAGAAATTTCCTTGCACGGCAATATGAAATTTTGAAAATGATGCCTTTCAAAAGCAAGTTGACGCAGCAGTTTGCCGCAGAACTCTCTGTCAAACGGAAAATTTTATCCACCGCAACGGCTGTATTAACAGCGTTTGCCGCCGGATGCGGCTTGACTTTATTCCGGCAGCATCTTTTCACACCGGGCAGTATTCCGGCGAATTTTCTGCTGATACTGCTATCCCCGCTGCTCTTTGGAGTATTCGGATTCAAAATGCTGGTCACCTGGATATCTCCGGAAGTCTCACAATTTGCCGCACTTCTGCTGGAAACCGTTTTTTACGCCCTGCTGGACTGCACCGGAACGATCGCCGGATTTCTGCCGTCACTGGCATATTCTGCCATTCCGTTGTGGAGCGTAATGCTCTTTTATCTGGGATTTTTCGGGATTTTCGGAGTAAAAAATCTGTTATTGCGAAAAATCTGCATCCTGGGAACGGCGGTAATATTTTTCTCATGGCTTATCCCGGCATACCATCCGGGGATAGATATTCTGGTGGTCAGCAACAGCAGCAGCACTCCGCCATTGATCGCTATCCGCAATCCATCCGGCAGCACCGTGATCGCAAATGCTCCGGATGCAGAAAGCTGCCGCGCCGCCGGACGGCTGCTCCGGACACTGGGAACCAAACGGGCAAATGTGATCCTCGCCAATGGAACACTGAATTCATCCCGTGGGTTGAAAACTTTGCAATCCTCGCTGGATCTGAATATTTTCACCGAAAACCGTACCGGCAGATCCACCGCGGCATTCCGCCGGATGCTGCAGGAAAATAACCTGCTGATAAATGATTTGCCGCATGGCAATGTCAAACTTGACAACATAAGCAGAAATTCACAGCAAATAACCTTTTTCAACGATCTGCAAATCAAATCCCAAGTCACCGGAACAGGACGGGAAATCGTGATCCATACCGCAAACGGCAAAAAATTTCACCAGATATTACCCTGGTGTTCATATCCGGTAATATGGCAGTTCCGGATAAAATAAACGGTCTTTTTGTCATAACTTTTGACCGGAGGTGACGATTTGCCGCTTCTTCCGGCAAATACCCCAGGTTGTTTTTTCAACTTGCAGAGGTATATTATTCCCATTGAATATTTAATTTCACTGCACGGACTACCGGTAAAATGAAAATTCATGGAATAGATATTGCCGAAGCATTGGAAAAGAAAATCATCTCCAGCCGGATGATGCCGGGGATAAAACTGCCATCCGCCGTTGAATTGGCAAAACAATACTCCGTTTCTCCCAAAACCGCGGACCGGGCACTTGACCGGCTCGCCAAAAGGAAACTGATCATCCGCAAGCGCGGCTGCGGAAATTTCGTACTTGATCACCGCTCTCCGGAAAGCCGTATCAGAGTCGGCGTACTTTATTGGACGTTGAATGAACATATCAGCCAGCTGGATTTTGATCCATCCAATATCTTTTTCGACATGCTGAAAAAATTGATGGATGAACGCCGGATAAACTACAGCACTTTCGTCGAGGACAGCAGCCGGTTGTCCCAACCTGCCAACCGGGAAAAAAAGTATGACATTTTTCTGATGCCGGCAGGAGTCATCCTCAATGATAAAGAAATTTACCGCTCGGATATCCGGATGCCGCTGGTGATCTACGGGGACTGCAAATACAATTCCGGCCCGTGGCATCAGATCATCTACAACTTTCAGCCGGGGTTTACAGAAGCACTGAAATATTGCCGCCGGATAAAGAAAAATAAATTTTTCCTGCCGCTCAACGATCTGGAAATCGTACAGGAAAAATACCAGGTACTGATGCAGTGCGCTGAAAATCTCGGATTCAAGAGTTCCGACTTTCACCTCTGCCACATTCCGGAGCATATCCAAGATACGATCTCCGGCGGGGAATATTGTGCGGAATATTTTGTGAAAAATCATCTGCAGAATCACCTGATTTTTTCCTTGAGCGATTTTTTCACCTACGGGATGCAAAAAGTTTTCAAACAGAAAAATCTGCACTATCCGGCAGACTATTCCATGATCAGTTATGACAACTATTATAAATATCTGGGGGAGCAATGCGGTTTTTTCAATATCCCAAGCATCACCCATCCGCTTGAAGAACACGCCCGGGCGATCGTCGATATGATCGAAGAACTTGACCGGCATCCGGACAATGGATGTTTCCGGGCGTATATAACTATGGCTGAAGAATTTGTTATTCGTTAAGGATAAAATTGATATGGAAATAAAAGCACAATTCTGTTCGTCGCTTGCCAAAATTTTCCCGGATAAGACCCCGGAACTGCTGCCGGACAAAATCACTGCACTGCAAGGTGAGCGTTACTCTTTCCAGCTGGCATATATGGCTGAAAACAACCGCGGTTCAGCCCAAATACGGGTCACTTGTCCCCTGCCGGTCACCGTCCGCAAAGCGGAATCAGTTCCGGTGCGTTTCTGCGGCAGGGAATTCGATGAATATATCATCTCTTCCACGCCGGGCCTTTACCCGGATCTGCTGACACTGCCGGATAACAGCGGAACCTCTTTCCCGTTGAGACTCAAACAATATCTGGCAGCGTGGTTCACAGTGGAGATCCCAGCTGACTGCCCGCCGGGAAATTACACTCTGGATGCGGAACTTGCCGCAACTGACTACTCCGGAGAAAACGGTTCATGGCAAGGCAGGATCAATATCGAAGTGATTGGTGCCAAACTGCCGGAATTATCCATGAAATACACCTGCTGGCTTCACGGAGATTCGTTAGCATCTGTTTATAACGTTGACATATTCAGTGAAAAATATTGGCAGATCCTGGCAAATTTCATCCGCAATGCCGTCAGCCACGGAATCAATATGATGCTGACTCCGCTGTTCACTCCGCCGCTGGATACCGGGATCGGCGAAGAACGATTGACAAATCAGCTGGTAAAGATCGAATACAGAAACGGATCGTATTCCTTTGATTTTTCTCTGGTAGAGCGTTTTGTGCTTATGGCTCAGGAACTGGGGATCAAATATTTTGAAGTTCCGCCGTTTTTCACCCAGTGGGGAGCGGCAGCCGCCCCGAAAATCACAGCTGTTGTCAACGGCAGAGAAGAGCAAATTTTCGGCTGGGAAACGCCATCTGATTCACCGGAGTACCGGAACTTTCTTGCCGCTATGCTCGCGGAATTCACCAGATTTCTGTACGAACATAAGTGGGAAGAAATTTTCACCTTTCACTGCTCAGATGAACCGGCTGCTGAACAACTGGACGTCTATTTGGATTGCCAACGTTTTCTACAGGATAAATTGCGCGGATTCACCATTATGGATGCGCTCTCTTCGGTGGAATTTTTCCGGAAAAAAGTCATCAATGAACCGGTCGTAAGCATCAGCAAAACCGATGAATTCATCGCTGCCGGCATGACACCCGGGTGGATATATTACTGCTGCAATCCGCAAACCGTCTACCCCAACCGTTTTATCCACATGCCAAGTGCCCGCAACCGGGTAATGGGGTTGCTGTTTTACCGCTATCACATCCGGGGATTTCTCCATTGGGGTTTCAACTTTTATTACAGCTACCTCTCCCGAGATGTACTGGATCCGTTTTTTTCCACTGATGCCGGAGGCAATTATCCGGCAGGAGATCCGTTTCTGGTCTATCCCGGAAACGACGGAATGCCGCTGGATTCCATCCGGCACGAAGTTTTTTTTGAGGCACTGCAGGATCTGCGGGCATTGCAGCTGCTGGAAACGCTGATCGGCAGAAGTGCCGTGGAACAATTTCTGGATTCGACCGTTTCCGGCGGTCAGATGAAAATGGACAACTATCCCAAAGGAGAAAAGTGCCTGCTGGAGATCCGCAGCTGCATAAATCAGCTGATAAAACAGAATCTGAATTCCGTAGAAAAATAAACAACCCAAGGAGAAAACAATGAATCTTGCAAAGTATCAGACTTATCATCGTCAAAGCGTCTTTGCGCCATCAGTGAAAATGTCCCACTTCCCCCTGATAAAATTGCCGGTAAGTAAAACTTGCCAAATATGTGTTTCGCGATTGTATTATTTCCGAAAAAGTACTTCGCTTTTTGGGAAAGAGCAAGAGGGCGCGGGGAAAAGGGAAAACTTTTCCTTGTCCCCCGCACACTCCCATTTCACTTTAATAGAATTGCTGGTGGTCACCTCACAACTCTGCCGTGATTTTTTCAAACGCTTTATTTGTACGGATCAGTACGGAGATGGTTTGTTTAAAATCAAGCCGATTTTTGAATTTTTTTGAAATTTTTATCAAATTCTTTATCGGCTATGACCATTCCCCTTAAAATCAATAACATCTTTCTCATAACAGCACATCGAGC
>SUWL01000066.1 GCA_015061495.1 Lentisphaerota bacterium | reverse complement strand
ACCCCGTACGTGTGGGTTCAAGTCCCACCTCCGGTACCATTTTTTTTGCCTTTTTTCAAAGGCAAAAAAACATGAAGCCCGAAAAGGCTTCGTTTCATGGCACGCAGTGCCGCTTCATATATTTTGATGCTTGACGAGCAAAGCTCGCAAGCACAAAATGTGCTTCATAATACAGCCTTTTCAGACTTGGCACGGCGTAGCAAAGCGAAGACGGCTGAAGCATTTGCTTTCGCAAATATGAAGCACAAGCGTCTACACCGCTTGTATAAATAAAAAGATGCCTCTTCGACGGTTTATGACAGAAACTCATAATGATTTCTCGCTTGAAATTTCCGGCAACTGATAGATTTTTAATTTGAAGTACTCACGATCTCTGAAGCCATAAGCCTGTTTGATCAGCCATCTGATCTTGTTGTTAAATTCCTCCATCTTGGCATTACTGATATGACGGAATGTCCAGTAAGTGACAATTCCATCCAGTTTATCCCGAATTGTCCGTTCCAAGGCTTTGGTCAATCGGGCTTGGGGATGGGAAAGAAACGGAATATGCTCCATTTCCCGGTGATGACAACGGTGACAATATAATCGATGAATGGTGAATTCCAGTATAACTTTCCGGCAGCTGCCCAAAGGTTCCCCTCGGACTCTCCGGCGACGGAGCGGCTCCGGCTTTACATCGTTTGAACCGCAATAAGGGCATTGGTGTTTGGTGCGTTTAAGATGGATTTCCGCACTTTTTGAAGAATATTTTTCCTGTTGAAATCCACGGACTTTTTGTGTATAGTAAAGATTGACTGGCATTGCTTACCCCCTACTGTTTTGATGCCATCAAACAATAGGGGCAATGCCAGTCTTTTTCAATTCCGTCTTTCAGATTTTTATGTTTTTCTGCCTGTTTCTGTCACAAACCGTCGAAGAACCAATTAATTTTTTAATAAAGCAATTTTTGCAAATAATAAAGCAGTTTCCGTGTTGTAAATCCGTTATATCCCGCCTATATTTATGGTAATGGTAAAACAAAAAAGAGGTGGTTTTATGAAAAAACTTCTGCTTTCCGCACTTTTTCCGGCGCTGCTTGCCGCGGCAGCGGCAGAACCGGGATTCAAACTGATTTATCACTTTGACGAGCCGGACTTTTCCGTAATTGATTCCGGCAGCGGCAAATACCACGGTATCTTCCAGCCGGCAGCCAATCGGGATCAGGATCAGAACGAAGTTACCGATGTCAGAAATTACCGCAAAAAAGGGGTTTCCGGCAATTCGTTGTTCTTCAAAAGCGAATACGGCAGTTTCGCCCGCACCGGCAATACTCCCGCTCCATTTCTCAAGCCGCAGAATAAACTGCTCATCCGCCTCTATGTGAATATCCCCAATCAGCGGGGATTCCAGTATATCCTCGGCAATAAGTCCGACAGCGCCAAAGGCGGCTTTTCTTTGCTGAAATCCGGACATCAGTGGCGCTTTAGTTACAGTGACGGTAAAGAACACTACCGCCTGCAATACCCTTCGGGGATCCCGGACGGCGAATGGGGCTTGCTGGAAATCATCTTTGACAACGGTACTGTTTCTCTCAAAGAAAACGGACGGCTGCTGGTTTCCAAAAAGTTCCCGGGTACTCTCATTGCTCCCAACGGAACCAAGCTGCACTTCGGCAATTATGTCACTTCCAATAAAAAAATCTACGCCTGCAACGGCGGCATTGATGAATTGATCATCTCGTCAGATCCCGCTTCTGCGGTCATTGTTCAAAAGGTCGATGTAAAGACCATCAACGCCATTTGCGAACCGGTGGACGGCAGTGAGGGATTTTACCACGGAGTAAAAACTTTGCACACTTTCCGGAAATTTCCTGTCCCGGTCTCTTTCCTGCTGGGATACTCCGGAGCAAAAGCCCCCGTGCTGGAACTCGTTTTGCCCGCCGGTGTCACCATCCGGGATTCATTCAACGGCAACCATAATAAACCCGATCAGCGGTATAAATTTATTCAGGATGGCGGCATCTGGAAACTTGACTCCTCTGCGCTCCACAAAGATTGGACAGGCAAGTTCCCGGAAAAGGTGGTCGTCGCTCTGGATGTCCCGGAAAATTTCACTTCCGGGGAGGTCAAATGGCAGGTCAAAGACGGCGAAACATTGCAGCACGCCGATAAATTCATGCTGAAAGTCATCCCGGAACCTCCGGAACTGCCCGCCGGAAAATTTTATGCTTACTGCTACATGGCGCAGGATATCGCTTTTTTTGATGCGGAACAGGTCGAAGCAATCGGTGAACTTTTCCGCCGCTCCGGTATTCAGGGCAAGGGCCGCTACTACAGACATCTGCACCGGCGGGTGAAAATCGATGAATTATGGCATAAAAAATACGGTATGAAACTCTATGATATCAGTGTCTGGAGCGGTCCGGTCTATTCGGTCAGAGAGTACGCAAAATATGCCGGACAGGCTCTTGATGCCTCCGGTAAAAATTACAATGCCGTCTGTCCTTATGCTCTGGCATCCGAACCGGCGGCAAGAGAACATTTTGAAAAGTTTCTGCGCAGTTCTCTGCCGCCGGAAAACACCTCTGCTGCCATTCTGGACTTTGAACCATGGGGCATGACCGGAAAATTCTGCTTCTGCTCCCGCTGCATTACCGGATTCAAAAAATCTGCCGGTATCCCGCCGGAAATTTCTCTTACCGGTCAGGAGATTCTGAAAAAATATCCGGAGCAGTGGAAAATGCACTGGGTCAAAATGACTTGTGTATATCAGCAGATGCTGGCAGACACCTTGCGCAAGGTGCTGCCCGGTGTGGAGGTCTGGGATTATACCTACGTGTTTCCCTACAATGACCGCACGGCTCTGGCAAAACGCTTTTGGAGCATTCCCAAAGATCCCCGGCTCAATGAAAAATCTTTGGATGGTTCTCTGCTTTCTCTCTACCATATCAACGGAAAAAAGGTGATCGAACAGATCGACCTCTCGCGCAGACATCTGAAAAAGAAGATTTCCGGCATTATTTCCCTCTCCCGCGCCAACAAAAACACCGGCAGTTATACCACGCCGGATGAGGCTCTTTCTCCACTGCAAATTACCCAGAAAACTCTGCTGCTGGCAGCTCTCGGACATGAAAATATGAGCATCTACCCCGGGCACTGGATCGACGGCAGCATGCATGTCGCCATAAATAAAGCCGTGCGTATCGCCCGGGAAAACGAACGCTTTTACCTCAATGGTATCCGGTGTGATGATCTGGTGCAGGTTTCAGCATCCATTCCGGCAGCCGACTGGGGATATACCGCATGGAAAAACGGGAACTGGATCCTCGTGACCGTATTCAACTTCACCGGCAAACCTATGCAGGTCCGGATCAACGGTAAAACCGCTTCAGTCAGTGGTCACGGCTATTTGCTGGAAAAAGTGAATGTCAAAACACCGCAGCTTTTGCGGTAAGTTTATCCACGACACCGCTTTGGCGGATCGCCGGGGGGCCGCTAAAGCCCGCAGTCTGATCGGGTACGGGAGGCAGACACCTTACCTGTCGGAAGTGGATATCAACGAAGTTACCCTTGTTTTCTGATCTTTCGCAGCTGATTTCAATTATCTTGACTGACCGCAAAAAGTTTTCCGCTTTTTGCGGTCAGTGATTTTGCGGCGTTTCATCATGGATAAACTCAATACGCAGCTCCGGAATGCAAGTTTTGCAAAATTTGGGGCATTATCATAATTTTATGTGGTAAAATCACCTTTTATGTGCTATATTATTTGAATGTATGCAGTATTATCAATCCGTAGGAGGGTTCATCGTGAAAGAATATAAGGTCGGAATCATCGGGTTCGGTACCGTCGGAGCCGGTGTCGCTGAAAATTTGTTGAATAACGGCGATGTTATCGCCAAACGCACCGGCGTGCGCCCCGTGCTTGCCGGAATCGCAGATCTCGATATCACCACTGACCGCGGAGTAAAAATCCCCGACGGCATCCTGACCACCGATGCGGCAAAAGTCATCAATGAGAGCGATATCGTTGTGGAACTGGTCGGCGGTACCACCATTGCCAAAAAATTCATCCTCACCGCCCTCAACGCCGGAAAAAGTGTCGTTACCGCCAATAAAGCTCTACTCGCTCACTACGGTGAAGAACTTTTCGCCGCCGCTGAAAAATCCGGCGCCGATATCTGCTACGAAGCCAGCGTCGCCGGCGGTATCCCCATCATCAAATCCCTGCGCGAAGGATTGGTTTCCAACCGGATCAATAAAATTTTCGGTATCATGAATGGTACTTGCAACTATATTCTCACCCGCATGGAACGCGAAGGTGCCGATTTCGCCGCCGTCCTCGCCGATGCCCAGAAACTCGGCTACGCCGAAGCCAACCCCTCTCTGGATATCGACGGTATTGATACCGCACATAAAACCGCCATCCTCGCCGCTTTGGCTTACGGCAGATGGTTCGGTATCGATGCCGTATACACCGAAGGTATCCGGGAACTGGAACTCGCCGACATCATCTGCGCCGACGAAATGGGATACCGGATCAAGCTGCTGGGTATTATCAAAAATGACAACGGCAAAGTCCAAATGCGCGTTCACCCCACTTTGATACCCAAAGATGCCCTGCTTGCCAATATCAATGACGTATTCAACGGCGTAATGGTCGAGGGCGATACCGTCGGTCAGACCCTTTTCTACGGCAGAGGTGCCGGACGTCAGGCCACCGCCAGTGCCGTGGTCGCCGATATCACCGATGCTGCGCTGAATCTTGCCAATAACTGCCGCCGGCGGGTTCCCGGCTTTGTGCCCGGTGAACAATTCGACCGCCAAATCACCGAAGATGAAGTCGTCAGCCGCTACTACTTGCGGCTGCAGGTCAAAGATTGCCCGGGTGTCATCGCCCAGGTCACCCAGATCCTCGCTTCCCGGTCAATCAGCATTTCCAGTCTGATCCAGCATGAGACCCGGGGCAAAGATGTGGTTTCTCTGGTGCTTCTGACCCATCCGGCTAAAGAAAAAGAGATCCGGGCGGCTCTGTCAGAGATCGCCGTGCTGTCAGTTAACAGCTCTCCGGTTAAACTTTTGAGAATTGAGGATATCTGATTATGGGACAACACACTGTTGAAAAAATCGGCGGGACCAGTATGACCCGCTTCGGAGAACTGATGGATAACATCCTGATCGGTTCACGCAAAGGCGCGGAACTCTACAACCGCATTTTCGTCGTTTCCGCTTACGGCGGCATCACCAATTTGCTCCTGGAAGATAAGAAAACCGGCGAACCGGGGATCTACGGCAGTTTCGCCGCCGGAAAAAATGACGAGTGGCAGGAGAAATTGGAAGCCACCCGCAAAAAAATGCTGGAACTCAACCACTCTTTCGCCAATATCAAACTCAATATTCAACAGGCTGATGCTTTCGTCAATGAACGCATGGACGGTATCAAAAATTGCCTGCTCCATTTGATGCAGCTGCGCAGTTTCGGTCACTTCAATCCGGGTAATTACCTGCCCGCCGCCAGAGAAATTTTAAGTTCCGTCGGCGAAGCTCACAGCGCATTCAACTCGGTGCTCATCCTTAAAGAACACGGCGTCAATGCCGTTTTCGTGGACCTCTCCGGATGGAAAGATCAGGAAACCGGCTCAATGGAAGATGCCATCCGCCGCAACCTTAAAGGATTGAATTTCGCCGAGTGCATGCCCATTGTTACCGGATACGCCAAATGCGCCGAAGGCGTCATGGCTCAATTCGACCGGGGATACAGCGAAATCACTTTCAGCAAACTTGCCGTCGTGACCGATGCCAGAGAGGGTATCATCCATAAGGAATTCCACCTCTCTACCGGCGATCCGAAATTAATGGGCGTTGACAAAGTACGTACCATCGGACATACCAATTTTGATATCGCCGACCAGTTGGCTGATATGGCTATGGAAGCTATCCACCCCAAAGCTTCCAAAGAAATGGAACGCCACGGTATCGCTATCCGGGTCGCAAACGCTTTCGACCCCGAAAATCCCGGTACCCTCATCAGTCAGGATTATGTTTCCCCATCTCCAAAAGTGGACATGATCTGCGGCAGAAAAGATATCATCGCTATCGAAATTTTTGATACCGAAATGGTCGGCGCAAGCGGATACGATTACAAAGTTCTGGAGAGTTTCGCCCGGAATAATATCAGCTATATCGCCAAAAATACCAACGCCAATACCATCACCCATTACGTTTCTGAACGCTATAAAAATTTGGAACTCTGCCTCAACGAATTGCGGCAGGCTTTCCCCAAAGCACAGATTTCCACCCGGGCAGTGGCTATCGTCGCCGTTATCGGCAGCAATATGAAAATCCCCGGCTTCCTCTCCAGGGCTGCAACTGCCCTCGCCGACGCCGGAATCAACGTCCTGGCTCTGGATCAGTGCATGCGTCAGGTGAATATGCAGTTCATCATCGCCCGTGAAAATTTCGCCGAAGCCCAAAAAGCTCTCCACGCTGAACTCGTCGAAAAATAACTTACTTCTTTTCACGAGAAAAGAAGTAAGACAAGAAAAGCGATATTCCCTACTTTCTTTTCCAGAAAAGAAAGTAGGCAAAGAAAAGCGATAATTACTTTTCACGGGAAAAGAAGTAAGACAAGAAAAGCGATAATTACTTTTCACGGGAAAAGAAGTAAGACAAGAAAAGCGAACTACCCTGCTTTCTTTTCCAGAGAAGGAAGCAGGCAGAGAAAATCGATAGTTACTTTTCACGGGAAAATAATTAAGACAAGAAAAGCGAACTACCCTGCTTTCTTTTCCAGAGAAGGAAGCAGGCAAAGAAAAGCGATAGTTACTTTTCACGGAAAAAGAATTAAGACCGGAAAAGCCTCGAGAGGAGGCGATCCGTCTCCGCGATGCTCCGCCGTGACAAGGCGCGCAGTTTCCCCAAAAAACGGTATGAACGCAATTTTTGCGCAGCAGTATGAGGCAGTGTCACGTTTTGTAAGGCGTGAGATTGCCTGTAATGCCAAGCAAAAAATAATAGTTGCGAGGAGGAGCGTAATGAGCAGCAAGCCAAACAGCGAGGAAAGCTGTCGGCTTGCGTTTTTTTTTTGCTAATACCTCTTTGCCAAAAAACGCGACTCCCCTCTTTGGCGGTTTTGACCGCTTGCAAAGCGTGAACTTGTACCACTATCGCGACAAGCCGATATCAGAGCATCTGATGATCGTAAAATTGTTCCGGATTTTTCCGGAAATTTCCGGGAGTGGTTCCCGTCATGTCATGGAATTTTTTAGAAAAATAATTTCCGTCATTGAAACCGCAGGCAAACGCGATTTCTGAAATATTCAACTGACTGTTAAGCAGTAAATTGGATGCTTTGCTCAAACGCAGCTGCATCATATATTCCTTGGGCGTGCAACCGGCAGATTGAGCAAAAAAACGGTACAGGTTGCGCACTGAACAGCGGGCATGTACTGCGATATCACGGATATTGATGTTTTCAGTATAATGTTTATGGATATATTTTATTGCCCGGGAAAAAACTTCATTCCCCGCCACCGGAGAATCCACGGCATGACTGTAACGGCACAGCATCAGCAGCAGCTGCATGAAACAATTCATCGTGGCAAAAACGTGCCCGATATACCGTGATTCTGATTCGGCTGCCATATTATCCAATATGTTCCGGATATTCTGCATTTTATCCGGTTCAAGGTGGAGGATGGGTTCTGCGTAAGATAACTCTTTGACCGCTTGCAGAGATTCCGGAAACATCTTTTGGAAAAGCGAATAGCGGTGGATATCCAGACGCGGCATGATTATCCGGTTGGCATCGTACAATACGTTGAACAGTTCCAGAGATTTCCGGTCGTGATCATAAGCGTGGACCGCTCCCGGGGGGATGAGCAGGACATCTCCGGTGGAAACCGGTGACTCCCGGTCATCGCAAATGTGTACAGCCTGTCCCCCAAGAATGAAGACCAATTCCGAAAAAACATGTTTATGCCACTGTCTTACCGGATGTTGCCCTCCGGTGAAATGGTTGGTCGCCACCGGAAAAAGGTGAAAATCATTAGTATATGTGAAACAAGGTATCATACGCATCATCTGTGAGCAGCTTTTACAAACATCTGAAACTTATACGGACGACTTCTGTTATAAAGATAGTACAATAGTGACATGTTTTCAATGGCGTTAAGGAATTTTGGCAAAATAATCAAGAAAATTAACATAAATTTAGAGGGCAAGAAAGAAATTTTGTGGTATAATAGGTTTGTAGTCAGAACCAATACAGTTAAGGAGATGATATGACGAAGTGGATGTGTCCGCCGGTTGCGGACGGAGAACAGCTGGTAATGTTGCGCAACCGCTTTACCTGTGATGAAAAGCGCGTGGTGAAATTCCGTTACAGTGCGGATCGATTTTGTTCTATATTCATTGATGGAGAATTGATTGCACACGGTCCGGAACTCGGGGTCCCGGAAAGATGGTACTTCCAGGATGTGGAAACCACCGCAGTTGCCGGAACGCACGATATCGAAGTCAGATTGTGCGTTTTTGAACGGGAACTTGCTCCTTTCCGCAGTATCAGCAAAGCACCGGGATTTTATTTCGAAAATCTCTCTGATTTACCAATCGGCAAATGGCAGTATATTACACTTGCCGGAGAATTCAAGCGTTCGGAATGGGATTGGGGCGGTGTTCCGAAAATTTCCGCTTCACTGCCGGAAGTCCCGGCTTATGCCGTGTGGCAGGATGTGGAATATTTTGACGATGACCGGGTACTGCACGCTCCGGATCTGCCCGGTTGTCTGCAGGGGGATATAACCGCTTTTACCCGGCAGGATGAACCGGGTAAGACGACGGTGATTTTTGACGGTTATGAGTGTTTCATCGGCATTTACCGTTTCAAAGGCAAGGGTAAAGTCAAAATATATCACGCCGAAACACCGTATGTCGATGATATCTGTTACATGCGTTATCTTAAAGGACATAAGGGTGAACGTGACGGAAATGTGTTTCACTGCGACCCGAATTGCTTTGATATCAATGGTGAAGTGCAGTGGAGCGATTACACCTGGATAAGCGGCAGATATGTGATAATCGAGCATGACAGCAGCGTGGAGATCGTCTCTTTGAATTTCCGCAAATGGGGGTGTCCGGTGAAGGAACCGGATTACCGGGGAGCTTCCGGGGCGTATCGGGAACTGCTGGAAAAGTCCTACCGCACATTGTGCAGCTGTTCACTGGACATCTATCTGGATTGTCCCTATTATGACCAGATGATGTACTCCGGAGACAGTTTGACCGAAATGCTGGCAACTTTAGCCATTGATCCGATGTGCCGTCTGCCGGAAAAGATGCTGCGTTTTTTTGCCATGAGCCGGAATCCGGATGGTTCGATCGCAGCCCGCTATCCGTGCTTGAATCCGGAATTGAATGGCGGGATACCGTCATATACTGCATATTTCATTCTTTCATACTGTTATTTTTCGCAGTGGCGCAGCGAATCAGCTCTGGTAAAAGAACTGCTTCCCTGTGCGGAAGAGGCGGCGGAATATATCATTTCGGGTATTTCGGCAGAGGGGTTATGGGAACCGGGCCGCTGGATGTTGCTGGATTGGGTGAGCTGTTGGGATGATGGCGTACCTTTGGGCGGTAATAAGTGCAATTCAGAGATGAATCTGCTGGCGGCACTGGCTCTGAAAAAACTGGCTGAAACTGAAAGATATGCCGGAACTGCCGAATTGGCGGAGCGTTGGGAGAAATATTCCGTTTTGCTGACTGACAGTGCTTACAAACACTTCTTTTTCGCTGATCGCGGATTGTTTGCCAACGACCTTGACCACAAATTTTTCGCCGAGCACAGTCAGGTGCTGGCGCTGCTTCTGCGCCGGGATGAAAGGATAATCCACGCGTTGCGCTGCGAAGATCTGCCGGTATGCGGAGCATTTTTCAGCTTTTTCTATCTGGAAGCATGTTACGAACAGGACCTGCCGGATCTCTTCCTCCGGAAAATTGAGCAGTGGCAGGAAAAAGCTTCGCACGGATTGAAAACTCTGCCCGAAGAATTCGGCAATCCCCGTTCTGATTGTCACGGCTGGGGAGCGCATTTGCTCTTTCACCATTATGCTTCGGTATTGGGTATGCGTCCATCACTTCCCGGAGGGGGGCTGATGCCGGGGCGCAAATTGGAAGTATTTGCGGTCAAACCATAAACAATGGTAATGGAGGTATAGAATGAAAAAAATCAAAATTTTCCGGATGTTGTCTGCCATTTTGCTGACAGCATTGGTGTTTCCGGCATCCGGAGCAGTACAAATCGGTAAACGCGGATATACTGCCACTGCAATAGTGCGGGATTCCGGTCCGGAAGGAATACTGCTGAAAAAAGGGGACGTTTTCAAACTGGAAAGAATCGGTGACAAATATGTTTTGTCGCTTTTTGATGACCGGAACAACTGCGCCATAAAACTGGAAAGTGTGGTGGCCCGCGGAAAAAATTCAGTGGCAGTCCAACTGGAAAGAGTCCACGAACAGGCGCAGGGACAGAATGGATACCGGGTGATATTGATGGTCAACGGTAAACGGACTGCGGATTATGAACGCACCCCGCTGGCATTGCCTGCTTCGGATGTGATATTGAGTGTCGGCGAAAAATTTGCCGGAAACGTCTTTAAGATAAAAGAGGAGTCAAGATTGCTGACTCCCGGGGAGATCCGGGCGGCATGCGGTGTCAATCCATCGGTCAACTGGTCAGAAAACGCTTCGGTGAAATATCTGGAAACTCCGGCTCTGACAATGGGCATCCGTACCGGCACCGGCACCGGCAATCCGTTGTACGGGGTGTATGATAAACTTGCCAAACGTCTGCTCATCCCGGATGCCGGGCTGGATTGGGAACTGCAATATCGTGACCACAACAAAACTTTCCGCTACGTTGATTCATCATCGTTCAAATTTGAACCGGTAAAAATCACCTCCGCCGGGAATAAACACACGGTGGATATCGTCTGGCAAAATGAGATGTTTCAGGTGACTTGCCGCTGGCATCTGCACAACGGACGCATTGAAGCTGAAATGTCTGCAAAGATCCTCAAACCCGGAATAACTCTGGAAAAGATCTCTTTCCCGGTGATCAAAGTCAACAAACTTGCCGGAAAAAACTTCGCGGTCATTCCCCAATTCTCCGGCGTGGAAAAGAGTGATCCGACGGGCAATATGTTTTACCGCGCCCCTTATCCCGGCGGCAATGCGACCATGCAGATGACTGCTTTGTACAACGATCTGGGCGACGGGGTTTATCTGGCGCGCGAAGATGGTTCCGGTCAGGTGAAAGAGTTGATCTTTTCCGGCGGCGGCGGTTTTTACGATGCCATGTGGACCGTTGCGGTCCCCCGTAATGTTTCCGAAGTCAAACTGCCGGGTACCGGTGTGCTTGAGCGTTACAAAGGAAGCTGGTTCGAGGCGGGACAGATCTACAAAAAATTTGCCGCTACCGCTCCATGGTGGATAAAGGATATACCGCGCAAAGATACTCCGAAGTGGTTTATGAATATGCCGTTGTGGCTGGTCGGTTACGACATTGACTCCATCGGTACAGTCCGGGCACTGGAAACGATGCGGAACTTTTACGGAGTACCTTTTGCTCTGGAAACCGGTTTGCTCTACAACAAAAAGAACAAATGGCGCTTCGGTCCGGATTTTTATTTCAAAAAGAATTTCCTGAATCATCTGGATAAGATCCAGGCTCTGGGCATTCCGGTCGGACCATATTACAATTCGCGGCTGTGCTATGCCGGAGATACCGCTGATGAGGAAAATGATTACTCCACCACCGGTAAACTTTACGCGGTAAAAGATGAATTCGGACGGGAACGGCAGGAAAATTACGGCAGGACCGGTATGCATTCGGTCATGTGTCCGGCAAGTCCCGGATGGCAGAAGCAGTTGTATGACAATATTGAACGGCTTGCCAAAGGAAAGATCGATTTCATCTACCATGATCAGCTGCCCTGCGGGCGCGGTTTCCCGTGTTTTGATGCTTCTCACGCTCATGAGGTCAATGATCCGGAAGGTTGGTTGAAAAAGGGCCACTGGATCACCTATGGCAGGGTCATGGGGGAATTGCGGAAAAAATATCCGGATCTTGCCCACACCGGCGAAGATGCCTCGGAAACCTATCTGCACTGTCTGGATGGATTCATGGCATGGCGTTTCGGTCAGCCCGGTCACGTGCCGCTTTTCCAGTCAATTTACGCTCCGCGCATCCAGTTCGTCGGGCGCGGCGGTGACAGCCACATGGTTCCCGGAACCTATGAATCATTCTTTCCGAAATTCGGGGAACAGTTGGTTTTCAACGAACAGATCGGCTGGCTGGCGGTGCAGGATGTGCCGTATCCCTCTCCGCGGCGCAACTACATTAAAAAGCTCGCTCATTTGCGCCTGGCGGCAGTGGATTTCCTCAACAGTGCCGAAATGCTTGCTCCGTTGAAGTTCCGCACTCCTCCGGAAACCATGCGCTGCCGCTGGGGTGTTTCAGCGCTGGAAAATGTCACCAGCAACAAGATCCTGCATGGGGTCTGGCGGCACACCGATGGCAGAGTTATGATCATATTCCTCAACACGGTCAATGACCGGCAGAGCGTAACACCGCTGATCGGTTTCAACTTCAAAAGTGTGACCGTCTGCCGGGAAGACGGTAAGCTGGTGGAAAAATTCACCGGCAAAGCTCCGGAAAAAGTGGAATTGCAGCCCTACGGTGTGGAATTCTGGATATTTGATGCTCCGGCAAATGATCCTGCCGTGCAGAAACTTGCCGCAGTTCTGCCGGAAACCGCCAAAATCATGAGCGGTGACCGGGGACCGCTGGTTCAGCAGCGGCAGGACTTCAGCAAATGTGAAATGCGCGGAGCTGTGAAAGAGCCGATGTATGCAAAGTACGCCCAATGGATGCTCTTTGCCTACCGTGCCACCGGAAAAAATCTTGAAAATGATCCTGCCAGCCGTTTTATCCATTGGAACCGCAACTGGATCGCCGCACAGGATGGCGCAGTTATCAGTTACGGGTTGGCTTTCATCGGCAAAGAACCGGATTATCTGGAGATTGAACTTGCCACCGATCAACCGGGAGTCAAGGTGCAATTCTGCGATATCGGTCACGAACGGACCGATGAGGTGCTTGCCGAAGTTACCCCGGAACCCGGAGAGTGGTTTGAATTCAAAAAGTACCAGGTGAAATGGCGCAAAACTTATGAGCGTCCGTGGATCGTTATCAGGGTAAAAGGCGGTGCATGCAATATCGGTGCATGGCAATCCTTTGAAAAGAAGTGAGTTCTCCAAAATTAACATGAAAGGAATCAAAATTATGAAAAAACAAATGCTTCCAAACGGTAGTTACTCTCTTCCCGGGAAGAGAGTAAAGCGCAGCTTTACTCTTATAGAGTCGCTCGTAAGCAGTACTCTGTCATCATTGAATTTTTTCGAGCAAAAATTTTTCCGCACGGCGGGGCATGATCTGTCATCCAAAAGTATCCCGCTTTTTTTGAAAGAGAAAGGGGGCGCGGGGGAAAGGGAAAACTTTTTTTCCCGTGAAAAAAAGTTTTCCTTGTCCCCCGCACACTCCCATTTCACTTTAATAGAATTGCT